>JAIRUI010000117.1 GCA_031254455.1 Chitinispirillales bacterium
GAAATAACAAAGAGATTCTGTGGAATTTGACGAATAACGCGGGCAGAAACGTTGCGAACGGCAGTTATTTGGTAGTAGTCGAGGCTAAGGGAAACAGCGGGAAGACGTATAAGTATTCGACGAAGTTGGGTGTGAAACGATAATACGGTGGCTGGATTGCTTCGCTTCGCTCGCAAAGACGGAATAGGTTGAGATGTTCCTTATAAGATTTTGCGCCCAGCGATTTATCGCTTTAAAGGGTATTATACCCGAGCGCAAAAAATTCTGTAAAATAGCGCCTCTGTAAATTTGCTCCCCTGGCGCGCTTCCGGCGAGGAGCGCCGTAGGGGTTCGTTGGGGAAAATGGCTGTTGAAAGTAAAATAAAAGTAAAATGTTTTTATCACGGCATTTCTCTTTCCAATTGTTTGAATTTTCGGAAATGAACGCCGCATTCCATGAAAATAGGAATTTTAGGAAGATTATATGAGTCAACGACTACTTTGTCTAAAAACGTTCCCGGTCTATTCAAATTCCTTGATTCGCCGCCGATTGTCACCGAAATTGCAAAACCGGTTCTTGCAAAAAAGTTTCTGTATTTTACGCCGACGCCTACAGGCATAGAAAAATCTGGAAACCATAAATTAAACGTTTTATCTTTATCGACAATATAACTGTTCTCTAAGACCTTAGCGGGGTCGTACGATCGACTGCCCAGACCTGTATATTGAGTAAACGAAATATGAGGATTTGTAAATATTTCAAAATAAGAAAAATCGTCTATTTTCTTTCTTGTTCCGACAGAAGCGCCGCCATAAAGTACGATATTTTCTACGTGTGAGTCTATTCGTTTTACGATCGCGAATGGCGAGATATATTCAATAAAAGAAAATCCGACAAACGACGAAACTGCGATATTTCCGAATATTCTGTTATCTCCTATGTCAATATGATTGAATTTTATGCGGGTTCTCATAATACTCCTGCGTACAAAACCGGCTTGTAACCAAGCGGAAATTTCCAATTTTTCATTCCTAAGTCCCACATTTATAAAGCCTTCCCGTTCCCAAGCGTTTTTTTTAAAATATATGACGTTTGAATAAGCGGAATATCCGGAATAATATCCATACATATGTTCTTGCGGTTTTTGTTCGTAATAATGAGTTATTGTCAACGGGTTATGCGACAAATGCAAATCAACAGACAACCCTCTGTTAATATACGGGGACAACGGTGCAATATCGACCGTAGAACAAACTGAAGTAAAAGCGAGAAGCAGTGAAATTATTAATTTTTTTATTTTCATTATTTTATTGTTTGACATGGTTAATAATCCTTAACAACTTTTTTTACCGTGTAAGTAAACCGCAATTCGGCAATTTCGGTTTCGTCACTGTCGCAAACTGGTAAAATCGTAAATTTATTTCCTCTGTGTTCATACGAAGAATCCGCCCAATATTCGGGCTTTCCTTTTATTAGAACAACTCGTTGACTACTAATATATGCGTTAAGTCCAGCCATTGTAGTACCTATATAATCATCTTGGTCTAGGTCTGTTGATATCGGCATTCCCAAATAGTAAAGATTTGTATCCAAAACCGGTTTGTTTTGACTTAACGGCTTTATATACACTACATATTTGTAAGCGGAAGCATCCGCGTTGGACATGGAAAAATATAGATAACTGCGATGATATATATATTGCCATTCTTTAGCGTCGTCGTCAAACGTTCCGTCTCTCTTGGTAGTATGAATATACGTCATCAATTCTTCTTTTGTGTTTATTTGTTCTTTTTTAACGTCTATAATCCTTGAATCGATTTTAATCAATTTAACAAAATCGTCGGGATATGAATTATACGGCGGAAATTCCGTATAACCGACACAGCCGGATAAAAATATAAAAACGAATAAAATATATAAAATTTTCATCTTATTTTCCTTATATACAATACCGCAGTATTGTTAATAAATGTTTTAATCAACATGAAGTTCAAAACAAAAAGATAATATAATTTACGCTTAACTAGGATTGAACCTAAAAATTTACAAAAGAAGAAACGGAATCAAACGATTTTTTGACTAATTTGGAGTAAAATAATTTTATATATTTTTTTGTATGCAAAATATAGTATTTTAATCGGTAAATCATTTCATGAATTATGAAAAAGGAGTTTATATGGCATCCGTAAAAAAGGCGAACGAGGAAAAGAAAAAAAAAGAATCCGTAAAAAAAGCGGAAAATAAATCGTCGGCGATCAAATCTGCAAATCCGCAGGATTGGGATGTTGAAGCCAGAGAAATGGACACGGAAGGTATTCGTGAAGATTTTCTATATAAAATAAAATATTATCAAATTAAAGACGCTAAAAGTTATACTTCGAACGATGCGTTTGTCGGACTTTCGCTCGCTATGCGAGACCGTCTTGTAGAAAGATGGATCGAAACGCAAAAGAGATACACTTCGGAAAACACAAGACGTGTTTATTACTTGTCGCTTGAATTCTTGATGGGGCGTCTGCTTGGAAACAACGTTTCTAATTTAGGAGTTACGGACAATACTCAAAACGCGCTTAAAGAATTGGGGCTCTCGTTTGAAGAAATTGAAGACCAGGAAATTGACGCCGGACTCGGAAACGGCGGTTTAGGGCGTCTTGCCGCCTGCTTTTTAGATTCAATGGCAACGATGGAACTTCCATCCGTAGGCTATGGAATAAGGTACGAATTCGGAATTTTTCTGCAAAAAATATTAAACGGTTATCAAATTGAAATACCGGAACAGTGGCTTGCAAACGGGAATCCTTGGGAAATCAAGCGTCCGGAATATCAATACAAAATTCATTTTTACGGACGCGTTGAAAATCAGGTAGATGAAAGAGGCAAATGGCACAGACATTGGGTAAATACCGACGACGCGGTTGCAGTAGCGTATGATATTCCAATACCAGGCTATCGTAACAACACGGTTAATACGCTTCGTTTGTGGAGCAGTAAAGCCGAAAACGATTTTCATTTAGGAAGTTTCAATTCTGGAGATTATGTAGGCGCATGTTCGGAAAAACTTAACAGCGAAAATATTTCAAAAGTACTTTATCCCAACGACAACAACCACAGCGGAAAAGAACTTCGTTTAAAACAACAGTTTTTCTTCACATCGGCGTCTTTGCAAGATATAATTCGACGTCATTTCAAATCAAACGACTCGCTTAAAAATTTCGCAGATAAAAACGTTATACAGCTTAACGATACTCACCCGGCTATTGCGGTGGTAGAACTTATGCGGTTGTTTTTGGATAAGCATAATATAGAGTGGGAAGAAGCGTGGAGTATCGTTTCAAAAACATTCGCTTATACAAATCATACTCTTATGCCCGAAGCGTTGGAACGCTGGTCGGTCGGACTTTTAGCTAATCTTCTCCCAAGACACATAGAAATCATTTATGAAATAAATTCTCGCTTTCTGCGTGAAGTTTCTTACAAATTTCCGGGCGACACCGAAAGGTTGAGAAGAATGAGTATTATTGAAGAAGGAGACGAGCAGAAAGTAAGAATGGCGTATTTAGCTATAGTGGCGAGTTTTTCCGTAAACGGCGTAGCGGCGCTGCATTCCGATTTGCTTAAAAACGGACTGCTTCACGATTTTTATCAACTTTATCCGGAGAAATTTAACAACAAAACCAACGGGGTTACTCCGCGAAGATGGATTCATCAAGCAAATCGTCCTCTTTCGGATTTCATTTCTTCAAAAATCGGAAAAGGGTGGATTACGGATTTATCCAAAATTAAACAACTTGAAAAATTCGCCGACGACGTTGCTTTCCAAAAAGAATGGATGGGAATAAAAAAATCGGCGAAAGAACGTCTTGCCGTCCAGCTTGAAAAATGGTACGGTATAAAACTTGATACAAGTATGCTATATGACGTTCAAATTAAAAGGATACACGAGTATAAACGTCAATTGCTTAACGCGCTTCACGTCGTATATCTTTATGCCGAAATTAAATCGGGACATACGAAAAATTTTACTCCGCGTACAGTAATGTTCGGCGGGAAAGCGGCTCCCGGTTATTATATGGCAAAACTTATTATTAAATTTATCAATAATATTTCGGAAGTAATTAACAACGACCCTGCAACGAAAGGGCTTTTGCGGGCTTATTTTGTTCCTAATTACCGAGTTTCTTTAGCTCAATATCTTATACCCGCTACGGATTTGAGCGAGCAAATTTCCACGGCGGGAACGGAAGCAAGCGGAACGGGAAATATGAAATTTGCAATGAACGGAGCGTTGACTATAGGAACGATGGACGGTGCAAATGTTGAGATGGCGGAAGAAATCGGTGAAAAAAATATGTTCATTTTCGGTCTGCGTACAAACGAAGTAGAGGATGTTCAGAGAAGCGGATATAATTCGTATTCATATTATGAACGTTCCGAAACTATTCGTAAAACGATTGATTTCATTCGCTGCGGATATTTTTCTCCTGTTGAAGACGGTATATTCAATCCATTAATTGACAGTTTGCTTTACAATGACAGATATTTAATTTTGGCCGACTTTGACGACTACGTACGCGCACAAAAAGAAGTTTCCGATTTGTATATTAACGATAAAAAAGAATGGGCAAGACGCTCAATTATCAACGTCGCAAATACGGGTAAATTTTCGTCCGACAGAACAATTGCGGAATACGCAAACGAGATTTGGAATCTTAAGCCTGTAAAAATCAAGTTATAAATGTCAGATTTGTCAAAAATATAAAAAACGGGGAATAAATATTCCCCCGTTTTTGTATGTAAAATTTATGAAATTTATGAATTTAGTAAATTTTATGCAACTTTTTGATTTAAGTATTATTATTTTAGTGTAAATAAATTGTTATTATTGTTAAATTAGGGGGATTTATGAAATTATTTTCTGTACAAGGAATCGTTGCTGTCATGATTACTGCGGCAACAGTATATGGCGGCTGCAAAGAAGATTTGGATAATGCGATTGCTCGAGCTAACGACGAGCAGATGATAAATCGTAATCTTAAAGAAGAGATGAAAAAAATTAAAGATGAAAACGCTGCGATTAAAAAAGAAAAAGATGCGGCGGTTAAGGAAAAAGACCAAGCGGTAAAACAGTCTGACGATTTGAAAATAAAAAACGCCGACCTCGAAAAGAAAAACAAAGCGTTGTCCGAAAACTCCGCGCTATACGAGACAAGCGCCGGATCGCTTCAGACGCTTGCAAACGAAAACAGCCGTTTGGCTACCGAAAATATGAACCTAAAAAACCAAATCGCGGCAATGCCTGCGGCTGTCCCTGCGCCGGCGCCGGCTGCAGAGAAATTTTTGTATCCTATTTCCGGTATTTTGAATAATAAAAGCGTTTCTGAAAATAAATTTATTATTGCAGACCTTGTTTTTTCAAATAACGGTTCAAAGACTGTAAGCGCATTCGACTGCATGCTTAAATTTTACGTTCAAGGAAGAAAAATTTATGAAATTGCTCTTCCTAACGTGAAAAATCCGACTAATTCGGCTTTTGGCAGAAACGAATCGATAAACTTTCGCGCAGGACTTCCTATTACCGACCAAAACTTAGTTAATGCGCCGGTTGAGTCAATTGATTTGGTTGTAGAAGTGACAAAAATTCAGTAAATATAAGGAATCGTCAATGGATGTCGTAAAAATTACCCGCGTTCTTATAAGCGTTTCAGATAAAACGGGCGTTGAAAAATTTGCCGAGTTTTTACAAGACAAAGGCGTTGAGATTCTTTCTACGGGCGGAACCGCAAAACTTCTCAGAGAAAAGGGAATTGCGGTAAAAAGCGTGGATTTACATACCGGACATCCGGAAATTATGGACGGGCGGGTAAAAACGCTTCATCCGAAAATTCATGGCGGCATTCTTGCCGTCAGAAATAACGAGCGACACAAAAAAGATATGGAAAATAACGATATCGTCCCTATTGATTTGGTCGCTGTTAATCTTTATCCGTTTAAGCAAACTATTTCAAAGCCGGATTGTTCAATTGAGGAAGCGGTGGAAAACATTGATATCGGCGGACCGGCGATGGTAAGAAGCGCGGCTAAAAACCACAAATTCGTAACAGTAATAGTAAATCCCGACGACTACAAAATCGTTATGGACGAAATAGAAAGAACGGGCGAAGTATCACAAAAAACAAGAAATAGTTTGGCGTTAAAAGCGTTTACACATACCGCACAGTATGATACGGAAATTTCAAATTATCTCGCAAAGCAATATCGGAAGTAAAAATGGCGTCAAAATTACTGATAGTTGAATCGCCGGCAAAGTGTAAAACGATTGCGCACTATTTAGGAGCGGGATATATAATAAAAGCGTCTATGGGACACGTTTCCGATCTGCCCGAAAAAGGTTTTGGAGTGGATGTAGAAAGTGATTTTACGCCAAAATATGTCGTTTCCGCCGACAAAAAAAAATTCATTTCCGAAATAAAAAAAGACGCTAAAAATTCCGACGAAATTTATTTGGCGTCTGACCCCGACCGTGAAGGAGAGGCTATCGCGTGGCATATAGCGAACGCTTTAGGCGAAAGCGAAAAAAATAAGATTAAAAGAATACAATTTAACGAAATTACGAAATCGGCGATAACGGCTGCTATTGCCAATCCGCGCAACATAGACATGGACAGGGTGAATGCACAGCAGGCGAGACGGATTTTGGATAGAATTGTGGGATACAAAATTTCGCCGGTTTTATGGAAAACGCTTTACAGAGGGCTTTCCGCAGGACGAGTGCAAAGCGTCGCCTTGAGAATTATTTGCGAGCGCGAGGCGGAAATTAGAAAGTTCAATCCGCAGGAATATTGGATGCTTACAGCATATTTCGACGAGCAAAATGTTGATTTTTCAGCGCGACTTGTCGAAGTAGATTCAAAAAAAATAAATAATCCGGATTCAAAATCCGAAGAAACCGGCAAAAACAAATGGTTCGTATCGGACGAAAAGACGGCGCAGGAAATTTATACCCGTGTAAAAAATAAGCCTATGAAAGTTATTGATGTCGTAAAACAGGAAAAAACACGTCGTCCGTATGCGCCGTTTATAACCTCGTCTTTACAGCAGGATGCGGCGCGGGCTTTTGGGTTTTCATCCGCAAAAACCATGCAAATCGCCCAACAACTTTACGAGGGAGTTTCTCTTGGAAAAGGCGGAAATGTCGGACTTATTACCTATATGAGAACCGATTCTACCAGAATCTCAAACGAAGCGCTTTTTGCTGTAAAAAAACTTATCTCACAACTTTTTGATAAAAAGTACCATTTAGAAAAATCGCGATTCTATGGAAAATCCGAAAGTGCGCAGGACGCTCACGAGGCGATTCGCCCTGCACACATTGAGATTGCTTACGCTCCCAATCGCATTCAAGATTGTTTAAGTAAAGACCAGCTTAAATTATATGAACTGATTTGGAAAAGATTTATCGCTTCGCAGATGCCTGACGCGATTCTTGATGCGACTCGAATCGATTTTGAGGTAGAAAATTGCATTTTCAGAGCGAATGGATCGGTAGTGAAATTCGACGGTTTTCTGGCGATTTATGAAGAAACAAACGAAAATTTCGACAACGAAAGCGGAGAAAATGAAAAATTGCCGAATTTGAATAAAAACCAATCGCTTATACCCGTAAATCTTGACAAAAAACAGCGCTTTACAAAACCTGCGGCAAGGTATTCTGAAGCGTCTTTGGTTCGCGAACTCGAAAAACAGGGAATAGGCAGACCATCGACCTACGCTTCAATTATCGAAGTGCTTCGCAAAAGAAAATACGTCGAAATGGAAAAGAAACGTTTCGTTCCGACAGAAATCGGAATCAAAGTAAATGACATTTTGATCAGCAGATTCAGCGAATTTTTTGCAGTGGGATTTACCGCATCAATGGAAACAAAACTCGACGAAGTCGAAGAAGGCAAAGTTGAATGGATTCAACTTTTGAAAGAATTTTATACCCCTTTTGAGAAAAATTTGACGGCTGTTTCAAGTAACTTGGACGAACTCAAAAAGCAGCACCAAAAAGTAAGTGAAAAACAATGTCCCAAATGCGGCGCACAGTTGATTGTAAAAAACAGCAGAAACGGAGAATTTTTGGCTTGTCCGAATTTTCCTGACTGCAAATACATTGAACCGCTTGGCGGGGAAGTCCGCAAAGAAACCGATAAAATCTGCGAAAAATGCGGTTCAAAAATGATGCTTATCACTCGAGATAAAAATAAATTTTTAAGATGTAGCAAATATCCCGAATGCGATTATACAGAGTCGGTTTTGGCGTCTATCGGAATAAAATGCCCAAAGTGCGGCGGCGATATCGTTAAAAGAAACGGCAGGCGCGGTTCTTTCTATGGATGCAGCAAATATCCCAAATGCGATTTTGTAATTTGGAATAAGCCCGTAGAAGACAAATGTCCTAAATGTGGCTGTATTGTCGTGAATGAAAAAGAAAACAAAACAAACGGCGTCTTTCGCCAATGTCCTTTATGCGGCGAGGCATGGGATTTGTCCGGAAACAAAGTTGAGCCGATAAAAAGAATTGTTGCAAAAAAAGCGGCGAAAAAAGAAACGACAAACAAAAAGAGTTAATTATGAATTACGAAGATTTTTACGTGCCGACTTACGCACGAACCGGTGCGCCTGTTGATTACGGTAAAGACGTTTATTTGTTTGATATCAATGGGAAAAAATACATAGACTGTGCGGCGGGAATCGCCGTCAATGCGCTCGGTTACGGAAATAAAGCGCTTGAAGAAACGATTGAGAAACAGGCTAAGAAAATCATTCATTCGTCGAATTTGTATTTTAGCCAACCCAACATAGATCTTGCAAAAACGCTTATTGAAAACAGTTTTGCGGACAAAGTGTTTTTTTGCAACAGCGGAACGGAGGCAAACGAAGCGGCGATTAAATTTTCACGTAAATACGCTTCGGCGAAAAAAGCGTCAAAAACGGCGATTTTGTCTTTTTACGGTAGTTTCCACGGAAGAACGTACGCTTCAATGACGGCTACCGGACAGAAATGTTTTCATGAAGGATATCATCCGCTTCCACAGGGTTTTTTTTACGCACCGTTTAACAATATTGAAGCGACAAAAAATGTTTTGGAAAATGCGGAATTTGCGGCTATAATCGTTGAGCCGATTCAGGCTGAAGGCGGAGTCTGCGAAGCGGCGAAAGAATTTTTGCAGTTTTTGCGCGAAGTTTGCGATAAAAACGACATAGCGCTTATATTTGACGAAATTCAGTGCGGAATAGGACGCAGCGGAAAACTTTGGGCTTATCAAAATTACGATATAATTCCCGATATGCTTACCGCCGCAAAACCGCTTGGAGGAGGCATTCCTTTAGGCGCGGTTCTTGCTAATGAAAAGTTTGTTTCGACTATAAAAGCGGGCGACCACGGTACGACTTTCGGAGGAAATTGTGTGGCGTGCGCCCTGGGAAACACCGTTTTTTCAATTATCGACAACAGGGAATTTTTGGACGGCGTCGTACAAAAAGGTGAATATCTAAAACAAAAACTTTCCGAAATTCAAAAAACACACGATGAAATAACAGGAATTTTCGGGCGTGGACTTTTGGTTGGAGTTCAACTTAATTTTGAATCGAAAAAAGCCGTGACAAAAGCGAAAGAAAAAGGATTGTTGCTTGCGAAATCCGAAAGAAATATGATTCGTTTTATCCCGCCGCTCATTATTTCAAAAGACGAATTAGACGAGGCGTTAAAAATTTTTGTTTCGGTTTTAGACGAGGTAAAAAACTGAGTTTATGCGCGACATCGTTTTTAGAGAAGAGCATCCGGAAATCGCCGAATTTGCGTTTGACGAAAAAGTCGCCGCCGTTTTTGCCGATATGTTGAAACGTAGCGTCCCCGGTTATGGCACGATAATTTCACTAATTGCCGTTTTAGCCAAAAAATACGCCCAGCCGAATACCGCGATTTACGATTTGGGCTGTTCTTTGGGCGCGGTTTCTTTAACGATTGCCCAAAATGTCAAAAATTGTAGAATCTTTGGTTTCGATATCAGTAGTCCGATGATTGAAAAGGCAAAAGTTTTGGTTTTGGAAAGTAAAAAAGAACGGCAAGTCTCGCTTTTTTGCGAGGATATTACGGAAATAAATTTTGAAAAATCGTCTTTTGTCGTTTTAAATTTGACTTTGCAATTCATAAATCCCGACGAAAGGGCCTCGCTTTTGAAAAAAATTTACAATTCCTTGGTTGAAAACGGCGTTTTGATTTTGACCGAAAAAATAAACAACGAAGACGATTTTTTTACCGATGTTTATTATGACTTTAAGCGGGCGAACGGCTATAACGAAACGGAAATTTCCCAAAAACGAGCCGCTTTGGAAAACGTTTTGATCGCCGATTCCGAAAAAATTCATATTAAGCGGCTTAGTGATGTAGGATTCAAAAAAACACAACGATGGTTTCAGGCAATAAATTTTTGTTCGTATATCGCTTGGAAGTAATTTTTAATTTTATAATTAAAATCATGTGTTTTATTATAAACGTTTAACGGCATATAGTATTTTATGTGTATTGTAGTAAACATTTGACTTGATAAAAAGAAGGTAATGTGGACGTTAAATTTGTCAATCCGTTTTTAAAAGCGACTAACGAGACTTTTAATACGATGATTGGTATAGAACCTACAATGGAAAAACCTATTATTAAGGGACCGGGCGCCGAGCATCATTTTGATGTATCGGGCGTTATCGGACTTTCTGGCGAAGCGCAAGGTTCAATTGCGATAAGTTTTTCAAAAATTACGGCGTTGCGTACCGTTTCCAAAATGCTTGGGACGGAAATTAAAATAGTTAATTCCGACCTTACCGACGGAATAGGCGAAATTGCAAATATTATAGCCGGATATGCAAAACAGTACCTTATAGATTATAAAGTCTCGGTGAGTTTGCCTAATGTCGTCGTAGGCAGCGGGCATAAAATTACTACTTCCACAAGCATAAGCGTAAATACGATCGTCATACCTTACAAATGCGACCTCGGTGAGTTTGCGCTGGAAGTGGCGTTGAAAACATAAACGATAAAAATTTTGCAATAAAAATTATTTTTAAAATAAGAGGTGAATATGGATGTTAAATTTATCAATCCGTTTTTGAAAGCGACCAATGAAACGTTTAAGACAATGATAGGCATAGAGCCTACGATGGAGAAACCCATTGTCAAGAGCAATGCCGAGCATTCTCACGACGTATCGGGCGTTATCGGACTTTCTGGCGAAGCGCAAGGTTCAATTGCGATAAGCTTTTCAAAAATTACGGCGCTGCGCGTAGTCTCCAAAATGCTCGGTTCAGAACTTACCGCCGTCAATTCCGACCTTACCGACGGAATAGGTGAAATCGCTAATATTATAGCCGGATATTCAAAGCAATATCTTACAGACTATAAAGTTTCGGTGAGTTTACCTAATGTCGTTGTAGGCAGCGGGCATGAACTTGTCGCTCCTTCAGGCGTAAGTACAATTGTAGTTCCGTACAAATGCGAATTCGGCGAATTTGCGGTTGAAATAGCGTTAAAAACGAGTTAAAACATAACAAAAACAATAGCGAGAAGTGACGGAAAATGTTTTTTGAATAGAAACAGGAAATCCAAATGCAAAAAACACCAAAATCACTTCGTTTGACAATCGGATTGTTTGGAAAGACAAATGTCGGGAAGTCCTCATTTTTGAACATGATAACGGGGCAAGACGTTTCGATTGTAAGTGAAATTCACGGAACGACTACCGATATCGTTGAAAAACCGATGGAACTTTTGCCGATAGGTCCTGTTTTATTTTTGGATACCGCGGGGCTTGACGATAATTCGGAATTGGGAGAAAAACGCGTTATTCGCACTAAGAACGCTATAAAACGAGCCGATATTGTCGTAATAATAACTACCGCACAGGCAAACGATACAGACTTGGAAATCGCCCGCAGATGTGCAAACGAAAATATTCCGCTAATAATTATTTTTAATAAATCCGACATAGAAAAACCGGAAGAAAAAACAATTAAAAAATTTGTAAATTTAGGTGAAATTTTAATTTTGTCGTCCGCAAACGCGGTTGAAAGAGAACAAAATATTGTCGCTTTCAAAGAAAAAATAATAAAAATCGTTCCGGAAGAATTCATTACTCCTCCCCCGCTTTTAGGCGATATCGTACTACCGGGCAAACATACAATTTTTGTCGTTCCTATTGATATAGCTGCGCCTAAAGGGCGTTTGATTCTTCCGCAGGCGCAAGCGATCCGCGACGTTTTGGACGCGAACGCGGTCGTTTCAATTACGCAGCAAAACACGTATAAACAAATGTTTGATAGTCTAAAAAGTAAGCCTGATTTGGTTGTTTGCGATTCGCAGGTTGTCGATTTTGTCGCAAAAAATACGCCTGAAGACGTGAAATTAACGACATTTTCTATAGTTTTTGCAAGAAATAAAGGCGATTTGGAAGTGTTTGTCGAAGGCGGCGGGAAAATAGAGAAATTAACTTCCGACGACAAAATTTTAATTGCAGAATCCTGTACACACCACCCGCTTGAACAGGACATCGGCAGAGTGAAAATTCCAAAATTATTGGAACGAAATTTAGGTTTTGCACCACAAATCGACTTCTGCTCCGGAAAGGATTTCCCGCAAGGTTTACAAAAGTATTCACTAGTAATTCATTGCGGCGGATGTATGCTCACGCGGCGGGAAATGCTTATGCGAATGGAAACTTGCAGGCAAAAGAATGTAGCAATCACAAATTACGGCGTGGCGATTTCTTTTTTGCAGGGCATCGCTATGAGAACTATAGCGCCGTTTATGTAATCGTTCGACTTCGTAATCTTCCTCTTGTTGTTTTGGCAGATATTATTTTCTTTAAACGATTCCGCTCTTATTTTTAAATAGATTTTGTAAAGGAATTTCAGTGAAAAAAGTTATAGTAATTATAATTTTTGCTGTTTTAATAGCTTGCGCCGAAAGGTCCGTGTACGGAAACGAAAACCGTTTTCTTTTCATGTCGCCTGAATTTGCGGCGACCGGTGAGGCAAAAAACGCACTTTGCTCCGATCCGATTCCCGTAAACAATCCCGTCAGCATAATTTTATCCGAAAAAACAAACTTTTTTGCCGGTTATACGGGATTTTACGAAAATTCGTTTTGGGCGGCGACTACACACGCAACAGTGAAAGTTGACTCGCAAAACGTTGTTTCGGCGTTTATAGGATACCTCAATATTCCCGGCATAGATTCGGTCGAACAGATAATTCCGTTTGAAAACGCCGAGCCGACTTATAAAATTTCGCAAGTTTCAAGCAGCGAACTTTCCATAAATATAAATTATGCGAGAAAATTATTTAATTTTGAACGCTGGAATTTGAGCGTCGGCGGTTCGATTAACGTTATGCGCCGGCGGCTCGTGGAATGGACAGGGTATGGAATCGGCGCGGATTTGGGCGTTTTATTTTCTACAAATCGCGGGAATTTCATTTCGTTTCAAATCGACAACATAACGACGCAATATACGCATTGGAGCAAAAATTACCACGAAAACGTTCTTCCGCAGGCTTTTTTGGCGTATGGGCTTTCAAAAAAAGTAAAAGAAAATTTGAAAATCGAATTACTTTACCGTTCACCCGATTTGTTTGGAAATTCCGGCGTAGTTTCAAATACGCTGGGTAAAGAGAGTGTTTTTGAAGACGAAATTAAGAGCGGCTCAATTCGTCAAAATCCGCAAAATTTATTTGTTGCGGCTGGTTACGGTATGGATTTAACGATTAAAAAAATAGTTTCTCTTCGATTGGGTCTAACGGATTCGCATAAACTTACGTTTGGCGGAGGAATATATCTTTTTAATCGAACAAACATTGATTTCGCCTATATTTATTCGTCCGCTCTTGACGGAACTTACGGCGTTTCACTGAAATTTGGATTGTAATTTTCGTAATTTACATTCCTTTCTTAATTTCACACTATTTTTCACAAAGAAAATACTATTTACCAAATGAAATTTGTTCAATTCCCAAAAAAAATATTTATTCCGCAGTCGATGCCTTCGTTGGATAGCCGAAAACTAAAAAACCAATAAAAAAGTTTAAAAAATAAAAAAAATTCGGCGAAACATTATAAAAAATATTATATTTATATAAATAAATGAATGTTGACTAAACCAAAATTAGAAACGCGGCGACAATGAGTAAGACGGCGATAATAAATATAATTTCTTCTTTGCTTTTCAAAACGAGGCGGACGGTTTACGCCAATATAGCGGTGAAATTAAATTATGTATTTGACACTGTCAATCCCTCGTTAAGATTTACCCCCCCCCCCCCCATCAAATTCCGTGCCAATCCTCTCGCAGAGCGGGTTTCAGGACATAAATCGGTATTAATTTCTGACTTTCTTGATATAATAAATCAATTTTTCATCACCTTTTCTCGTAAAATTTTCTTTACGATTATCTGTTTCGTTTATATCTTCGCAAAACAAAATTGTATCATACTTTTCCCGAAAGTTGAAGGCTTACAAAAGAAAGAGAGAAGTAGATGAAACATTTTAATAACTTATTAGCAATTGCAGCGATTGTTTTGTTTTGCTCGACACAAAATGTATCTGCACAATCTTTTGTTTTTTCTGCTCGTCCTGAATTTGTGGCAATTACTCCTCCGGTAATTCAAGGTCAACCGGATTCTACAGCAGATTCTTCGACTCGTGCGAATATTTATTCTTTGAGTACTAAAAACCTTAAAGGAACACCGGCAAGAACTGGTTTATTAGGTGTAGGCGTAGCCGTTGAATTAGGTGGAATTTTCATAAATAATTTTTTTCTTACCGGTACCGCACATGGCGGAACAGATTATTTAGGTGGCTTCTTAAATCTAGGTGGCTTCTTAAATCTTGGAGGTTATTTTGATAAAGGCGCAGTCGGTGTTAGTTTAGGGCTTTCTAGAACGAACTACCATATCAATGTTAAAGAAAGTGGCATTATTATTGACACCTACACCGATAAAAACTTTAATATTGCCGGCTTTTTCCTCAAATTATTGGCGGGTAATACGCATAATTTTGATTTTACCACTAAAATTTTGTTTGGATTCAGAAGAGTTAATTTTGTTGAATCTTACCGTGCTAATGGTGGTCAAGTGTTCAGTTATTTTTACGATGATGCGGTTGCACACAAGGTTAATAAATTTTCAGCAACTATATCTTTAAGTGCTGGCTACACTTTAACTACAGGAAGGAGAAGGTAATGAAAAACATTAAAATATTTTTGAGTATATTTGCTTATTTGTTCTTATTTACTGGCTGTAATTTAGGAACATTAGAACTTGACGACACAACTAGTAGACCTCGTCCGGGCACTGTTCCAAATACCGTTGATGGTTTAACCTTACCGGAAAAATTGCAGTGGCTTAATGAAAATGCGGTAAATGGCGGAGAATACACTATTGAACTATCCAGTCACGGAAATATGGAGCCTCAAACTCTCTCTTTCTCTGATAAGAATATAAAAATACGACTTAAAAGTAATAATAGGGAAAGAATTATACAATTGACGGATAACGGCTCACTTTTCAGTATAGGCGCCGGCGTTACATTAATATTAGACAGTAATATTACCATTCGAGGACACAGTAAAAACAACGTTCCGTTGATTATCATAAACAGCAGAGGGTCTCTTACAATGAAAAACGGAGCAAAGATTTCCGGCAATACAGATACTCGTTATAACGGCGGAATAGGAGGGGTATATGTCGGGGTGGACGGAAGTTTCTTTATGGAAGGCGGTGAAATCTTCGCCAATTCCGCCAGTTCAGTCGGCGGGGTGTATGTAGCCGACGGCGGATACTTTGAGATGAAAAGCGGAAAAATCTTTGGTAATACCGCAAATTCCGAAGGCGGCGGAGTAGGAATTAACGGACGCTTTCTAATGACCGATGGAGAAATTTCGGGAAATACAGCTCGTTCAGGCGGTGGAATAAACATGTGGAATGGAATGTTTGAAATGGAAGGCGGTAAAATTTTAGGTAACATCGCTAACGGGACTTCCACCGCTTCCGGAGGTGGAGGAATATATGTGCAAAACGGCAAATTTGCTATGACCGGCGGAGAAATTTCGGGAAATACAGCTCGTTCAGGCGGTGGAGTGTTTGTAAGCGACAAAGCGAACTTTACCAAAATCGGCGGTGTTGTTTACGGTTATGATATAACAAACGGCAATGGTAATAAGGCGACAGAAGGTATAAATAGTAATAACAAAGGACATGCCGTTTTTATAAATACAAGCCCCAACAGACGTAGAGAGACAACAGCAGGAGCGGGGATATTTCTGAACTCAAGCATAGCCGGTGCAGCCGGCGGCTGGGAATAATTTTTGAATTTTTTAGATTTAACAAATAAACAATCCTAACGGAGGGAGTTTTTATGAGCATCAAAAAAGAGTTATTAATCAAACTTGCGGTATCGGTTGTCGCTATTAGTCTTATCTCGTGCGGCGGCGGAAAAAACGAGCGGGAAACCGCACCGACAACAGCAAGAGGAGGATTCCAAGGACATGCGGAAGATATATGCCAAGTGCGCGACGACGTTAACTTTTTCAGAGCCGCGGCTTCCGCAAACGGTCCTTACACTCGCAGAGACTTTATAAAACGAACCGCTATCAGTAACGCACAAAGTGAAATTCGTCAAAGAATTTCGCATCTTTACGAGGGAGTTATCATGGATTACGGCTCTTCTATCGGTATTAATGCGGGAACGGATATCGACGAACGCGTCAGAGCCGGCGGAAATCAGATAATATTACGGATGATAAACGACGCGTCTATAATTTGCGGTCCCAAATTTTCCGATGTCGATGAAAAAGGGCATCTTGAAGTGGTTCTCGCGATTGAAATAAGTAGAAAAAACATCTCCGACGAACTTTTAAAACACGTAGAGTCGGTAGTTTCGCAAGATGAGAGAAAGCGCGTAATGCTTGAAGAGAGTAATTTCCGCGAACAAATGGGTGCGGTATTTCAAAGATTCACAAGAGAACGTTAAACTACCTTGAATTGAGAAAAAAGGAACTGAGTATGTCTAGAATCTTTTCGTTGTTATTTATTTTATTGTCGACTGCGCCTATAACGCCCTTAATAGCGCAATGCCTTACTTTATCGAACGGAATACGACCCTCGTGGGTTAACAGCTCCCGTTACCGTCCGCAAGAAACGAGTCGTTCCGATTTCGTCTTGATTTTCGTTGAAGGACGAACGTTGGACGAAGTGCGCAGACGAGCCGAAGCGGAAGTTTTTTCGACTCGCAGCAGAGCGGCGGCGAGCGAATGGGGAAAATTATATAAAAAAAACGACAGCATGGTGTTTCAATCCGAAAATCCAGAAGAGTTTTTGGTCAGAGCTCAGTGTCTCGGCGAGCATCTTGAATGCAGAGCGGGCAAATACAGACTTTGGCAGCTTGTACAGACAGCGAAAATACCGTATCCCGAACCGCTTGAAACTATTTCAAGAGACCAAATCAGAAAATTGGAAAAAACCGCATTGGGACTTAAACCGTTTGTACCCGGTATGGCTCAAATCTACAAAGACAGTAATGCAAAAGGCGTATTTTTTATCGTCGGAACGTCAATTCTCGCCGGCGGCATCGTAACAACAGAGTTGTTTCGCGCAGACAATGCGTCAAAAGTAAATACGACTTTCAAAATGTCTCAGAGAAAGGCATATATAGACAACGCCAATACTTTGCAAAACTGGCGCAACGTTTCCATAGCGGCAACCGGTGCGTTTTACCTTTGGAATGTAATAGACGGTTTTGTATCAAAAAGACGGAACGACGGTAACAAATTTACGCAGATGTTCGATTCTGATTTTAAGATAACCCCCTACGCAGATTTATATGGGACAGGCGGTTTAATTTTGAGTTTTGGTTTTTAGAGAGAAGGAAATTGAAATGAAAAAATATTTAAATGTTTTTTGTACTTTGGCAGTAGCGTCTATATTCTTAGTTTCTTGTGCGAAAGAAGAATTTGATAATTTCGGCGGGATTCACGGCACGGTAACCGACAAATTTACAGGCGAACCGATAGTAAACGCGAGTGTTTTATTGTCTCCGGACGGAACGAACAGATTGACCGACTGGGAAGGTAATTACCAGTTTACAAATTTGGAACCGGGGCAATATTCCGTTAATGTTCAGCACATAGACTACAAAACCGACCGAAACATTGTTACCGTACGAGTCGGAGAGAGCGCTTTGGTAAATTTTTTACTAACAGTAGAATAGATATATATAGAAAGGAAGACTATTTATGAAAAAAGTTTTATATTTTATTGTAGCAGGGTTGTGCTTTTGGTTTTATTCCTGTGCGGATACGAACGATACTTCCGACGAAGACAACGGCGGCATATTCGGTTTTGTTACAGATTTTTTCGACGGAGAACCTATTAACAACGCAAACGTTCAACTTCGTCCAAGCGGAACGACTCAACAGACCGGAGCTAACGGACGGTTTGAATTTCTGAATGTTAAACCGGGGAGCTACTCAATAACCGTTACAAAATCATATTATTCCGACCTTGTCGACCCGTACACAATAATCGTCAAAGCAAACACCGCTTCTCAAAGAGACGTTATGATTGAAAGACAGCCAAGAGTTTTGAGATTATTAGCCGCAGACGGAACAATGAATGATATAACCGGACTTAACTTCGGTAACACGAACGATGTACGCTCCTTCAATATTTTTAACGAAAATCCCTATAAATTGGAATGGACGATAGAGAACAACACCGAATGGGTCATAGTAAATCCGTTGAGCGGAACGGTGAATCCCAACGGCGGATTGCAACCGATAACTGTTACAATAGACCGCAGTAAAAAAGACGATGATGTTAATAGCGCCGGTATCTCCATTGTTCCAAGTTCAAATTCAAATCCAAAATTCCCTACCAGAGATTTGACGATTTCCACGCAAATCGGAACCGCCGCGCTTTCACTTAACGTTAATCCGGCAAGCGGCGGCAAGGTATCGCGTTTACCGGACTCGGAGTCATATACTTTGGGAACAACCGTTACGATTACCGCCGACGCGGCGTCCGGCTATGTATTTACTGAATGGACGGGAGGAGCGGTCGCCAATCAAAACAACGCATCTACGACAATTACTTTAAATTCAAACGCTGCGCTTACAGCAAATTTTCAACGTCAAGACGACATCCCTATCGGAACATCGTTGGCGGCACAATTACTGGCGCTCCATACAAACGCGGAAAGCGACAAAGAATATATTATTGAATTAAGCGGTAACGAAAATATAGGCGCCCAGCCGCTCTCTTTTGCTGGCAGAAGCAATATCACCGTACGAATTAAAGGGGTCGGAGGAGAAAGAATAATCACGCTAACAGATAAGGGGGCGCTTTTCACTATAAATTCAGGTATTACTCTTATATTGGACAACGGAGTTACGCTTCGTGGAAATAACAGTAACAACGTATCGTTAATTTATGTCAACGGCAGAGGGACGCTGATAATGAAAACTGGCTCAAAGATTTCGAGTAATCCGTATCGCGGAGTGTATGTGGCTACCGATGGAAACTTTTTGATGGAAGGCGGTGAAATTTCAAACAATAAAGCCAACGGCACTTCTTATGGCGGCGGTGTGTATGTTGGTGCGGGAGGAAATTTCTTATTGGAAAATGGAAGAATCTCAGGTAATACCGCTTCTTATGGCGGCGGCGTATATGTTTACAACGGACTCTTTACAGCGACCGGAGGTGAAATTTCAGGCAATACCGCTTCTTATAATGGCGGCGGTGTGTATGTGGAAAACGGGAATTTTATTATGGAAGGCGGCAAAATTTCAAACAATAAAGCCAACGGCACTTCTTATGGCGGCGGCGGTGTGTATGTGGAAAACGGGAATTTTATTATGACAGATGGTGAAATCTCTGTTAATACCGCCCGTTCCGGCGGCGGTGTGTTTGTGTACGGCAATGCAAGTATCGCTAAAACCGGCGGGATTATTTACGGTTATGATATAAAAGACAACAACAGGAATACGGCGACAGCGGGGATAACAAGTACCGACAAAGGTCATGCTGTGTTTGTAAACACTAATCCCAACAAACGCAGAGAAACCACCGCAGGCAAAGAATTGAATTTGGATTCAAAAGTGACAGGCGCCGCAGGCGGATGGGAATAAAGAATGGTAAACGATAGAAAACTAAAAATGTTTGAGCTCCAAACGGGAAATTTAGCGAAAGAAGAATGAGTTATGGCGAACAGCGGCAAAAAAATAAAAAACGGTGAGCTTAAGAAATATTATCCGACATATGAAGTTAAGTCGGTATTAAACTATAAAAACGGGAAACTTGACGGAGAACAAAAATATTATTACTTGAGCGGAAAACTTGAAAAGGTAAGAAATTATAAAGACGGAAAATCGGTTGGAAGATTTGAGCGTTACTACGAGAACGAACGGCTTGAATTAGCGGTAAACTACAAGGATGGAATATTAGACGGAAAATGGGAAGAGTATTGCAAAAACGGACAACTTTATGTAAGAGGAAATTACAAAAACAACAAAAAAGACGGAAAATGGGAAAGATATTACAATAACGAGAAAATTGAAATCACAGGAAATTTTAAAGACGATGAAAAAGATGGAGAATGGAAGCATTACTACGAGAACGGAAAACTTAAAACGGTAGAGAATTACAAATATGGAGAGTTATTTAAAAAATTTGATAAGTATTTCGAAAACGGGAAGGTTAAAACCGAATTTCTTAGCAACCGTAGTAAACAAGATGATAATCATGAACAGCTGAATTATTTTGATAACAAAAATTTTATAATGTCTGAATATTACGACAGAGACGGAGTGATAGAAAGTAGATGTTACAAAGTTAAAAGAATGTTGTACGCCGTAACAGATGTTTCGGAACGATGTGGAATCTTGAACGGAGAACAGAAATATTATTACGAGAATGGGCAGCTTGAAAAAACGAGGAACTACAAAGACGGAGAACCTGTCGGAAGGTTTGAGCGTTATCACGAAAACGGACAGCTTGAATTGGCGGTAAACTACAAGGATGGAATATTAGACGGAAAACGGGAAGAGTACTACGATAACGGACAACTTTATGTAAGAGGAAATTTCAAAAACAACAAAAAAGATGGAAAATGGGAAGAGTACTACGACGACGGACGACTTCGTGCAACAGGGAATTTTAAAGATGATGAAAAAGACGGTGAATGGAAGTATTACCACGAGAACGGACAACTCAAAACGGTAGAAAATTACAAATACGGAGGAATTATTAAAAAATTTGATAAATATTTCGAAAACGGGAAAGTTAAAACCGAAATACATGGAAATCGGTTTGATGCAGGAAATGGCGACATTGGTTTGTTTTATTACTACGACAGCAAGCATCCCATAATATGTGAATATTACGATAAAGACAAAGTGTTAAAAAGCAAAACTTACCCCGACGAGACGGGAATGTTTTGCATCGAAACAGATGTTTCGTCATTGTATTGTGGAATATTAGACGGAGAAAGGAAAGAGTTTTACGAAAATGGAAAAGTTAAAATTATAGGAAATTACAAAGATGATAAAAAAGACGGAAAACACGAGTGTTATTATGAAAATGGACAACTTGAAGAAGTGATATATTATAAAGACGGTAATATAGACTTTGATGAGGAATTTAAAGAATATTATGAGAATGGAATATTAAAAAAAGAATATAACTACAACAAAGATGGTGGCAGAATATGGAAAGGGTATTACGAGAACGGGCAACTTAAAACAATAGAAGATATCAGCAGTAAAACTGAAGAATATTATGAGAACGGAATACTTAAAAAAACCGGAAATCGCAAAGACGGGAAGTTAAACGGTAAATGGAAAGAGTTTTACGAAAATGGGAAAGTTAAAATTATAGGAAATTACAAAAATGGGACGTTATACGGAAAATACGAGAGTTATTACAAGAATGGAAAACCTGAAATTGTAGGAAATGTAGAAGGAATAGACAAATTCGGAAAGATTCTCTTTAACGGAAAACACGAGCGTTATTATGAAAACGGAAAACTTAAAATAACCGGAGACTACAAAGACGGAGTGTTAAGCGGAAAATTGTACTACAAAAACGGGAAACTTAAAAAAACAGGAAATTTTAAAGACACCGAATTAGACCCCAAATATGGGTTTCATAGAGATTTTGATTGGTAATGAATAGGTTTTACAGAAACGAGAAAATGATTGTGGATATGAATGAGAAAGCGGAAACGGGTATAATTGATACTAACAAGGTCATGCGATGTTTGTCAATACTAATTCGGATATGCACAGAGAAACTACCGCAGGTAATGAGTTGAATCTTGATTCAAAAGTGACAGGCGCCGCAGGCGGGTGGGAATAAACCGAGAAATAAATAACAATGGCGGACGTGGCAGCAAAACGTAGAAAGAAAAGGTTTTATGGAAGTTAATGGCGATATTGCTAAACTCATGAAATTAATGAATGTCGAAGGCTCTATGTTACAATTTTTGGAAATAGGGATTAAAATGGGAATCGACCAAATTGAAGCGGAATGTGAAGGTTTTCCGTCAGAAGAGTACTATAAAAGAATTATGCAAAAGGTGAATATGGGTATTCTGCTTAATCAGATGATGTCCATTTATAGCCGCTATTATACACGAGAAGAAATAGCAGGGCTTATCGCTTTTTACGAAACGCCTGTTGGTGCAAAACAGATCAAAGAAATCCCTGCAATTTTGCAGGAAATAATTGTCGCAAATCAGATATGGGTTGAGCGAATAGCAGAAAATATAAACAATGAATTTGG
Source organism: Chitinispirillales bacterium (assembly GCA_031254455.1). Lineage (NCBI taxonomy): Bacteria > Pseudomonadati > Fibrobacterota > Chitinispirillia > Chitinispirillales > Chitinispirillales bacterium. The sequence continues at coordinate 22,844 of JAIRUI010000117.1, forward strand.
AGAAATATCTTAAAAGGAGATTTAAAATGATGAACGAAACACACAAACTGTTTTACTTAATGGGATTTGACTTTAACGTGATAACATCACAAATGTTGGAACCTATGATTGAACACGTTAACGAACAAATTCCAAACATTTCTGATTCATTTTGGGATAAATTTCGCAACGACCTTGATGCCGAAAGCCTGCGCAAAATGTACGCAGATATTTATGAACAACATTTTACTCATAAAGAAATATCTGATCTTATTGAGTTTCACGAAAGTGTCTTAGGAAAGAAAACGGTTAAAGCTAACCAACAAATCGCTTTGGAAAGCCAAGCTATTTCGTCGGCATATTTTGAAGCATTGGGAAATGAAGTTATGAAAGAATTGCTTGCAGAAAATAACGCTTAAGAGAATAATTTGAGAGTTTTACATTAATATGAAAGGACGGGAAATCTAAAATCTTACGTGTATTTGAACGAAACACAAGAAGGGTATATCTTGCCCCAAAGAAAAGATAGTATCAGTATAATTTTACTGATAGCAAATATAAATAAATTTTTCTAAGGAGAAAAAATGGAACAGTACATTCAAACTAGTTTTTGGCATGCACTTGCAGTAGTATTTATTGTTGGTGCAGTTATGAAGTTTATTTTCAGAGGTATTCCTGCGACATTTAAACCGAACTTTGATATCGTTGGTGTTGGTATTTTAGCATTTCTTTTTCTATACATTTGGCACATTCGTCACGGAGTAGGATGGCTTGTTTTGGGAATTATAGATGCGATTTTATTTATATACTCTATTTTTAGGCGATTCTATAAGAAACCGGTCACAGATAGTACACTTCCAAATGAAATCGCGGAATTTGCAAAAAGTCTAAATTTACCCAAACTTATTTCTGCTGATTTGCAAATGGAATCAATTGAAGCACTTCCCGGCAAGAAAATTTTATATACCTATACTATGATAAATGTTCCCATAGGACAAACACTTGCTCAGAATGACTTATCAAGTATACGAAACGAATTGATTAAAGGTGTTAAAACTGATGATGTGTCGTTGGCTCGCTACCGCGAAAACGATGTCACTTTTATTTACAAATATATGGATAAAGAAAAACAAGGTCAAGTTGGTATTTTTGAAATCACGCCGAGCGATTACAAAGAATCCAAATTGAAGCCGGAAGTGGTAAGATATGATTATTAAAGACAAGGTTCAAAGAAAAGAATTGGTTACAGAATAATTAAAACGAAAAAGGAGGTGTATTATGTGTCCATTTTTTCGAGCGGCGTACAATACTTGCAAATTTTTTGATACATATCAAGAAGGGTATCAAAAGGAACATTACTGTCAGGGTAGTGACTGGCAGAATTGTGCAAATTATTACAAAAGAAGTTCTGAAGAGAAATTAAGAGCCGCTGCGAAGTCTTGATTTGTAGTCAGGGAAATTAAAAAATTAAGGAGATGTAAAAACGATGGAAGATTTTTCTAAACAAGAAGTAACTTTATCAAAACACGAATTAGATTCAATCTTGCGTTTCTGTTTACTGCAAAACTTGATTGAAGAATATTTCTTGAAACAGGATAGTGGATACTACTGTACTTTTGAAATCGACAAACGCTTCGGAGAAAATAGCGATCTGTTTTTTCCAGGATTCGTTTTCCGTATAAAAGACGACGAATTTTACATTTCGGAATACGGATACCTATTAGAGAATCCGTATGAAATAGCCAGCAAGATAGAGGAAAATGTAGGGCTTCAAACAAGAGTTTCAGATAAAAACGATATTGTCGCCTACAAAATTGAAGCGTCTGAGGAAATTGTCGCTAAACTCATTGAAATATGTAATTCTTTAGTTATGCCGCAAATTTAAAGAAAAGGGAGTGTATTATGTCAGATACCGTAATGTGTCCGTATTATCAAACGGAATATAAACTTTGTAATTTTTTTGGAACGTATCAAGAAAATAGAGAATACAATTGCTTAGACAGCTACAATTGGAAACAATGTGCAAATTATACAAACAGAAGTTTGGAAGACAAAGTGGCAAAACGTTTGCGACCGAATCCTGATTTGTAATCATATGTAAAAAAGGGAGAGAGAAAGTTATGAAATGTAAAAAAAATGATGGGAAGATGTGTTTTCTTAGACCTGTCAAAAGGATAATTCCGTTTCTGTGTTGGTGGAAAGAAGATATTGATAAGTATAAAGAGCTTAGCTGCGCCGAAGAGCGTGCGTTCAGAAGAGACGGAAGCGAAGACGCCAAAAATTTAGCAGCATCTAATAAAAAATCTGAGAAAGGCAAAGAGACCAACAAAAATTATTACCATGAGTACGTAGTGCCGCTCATAGAAGGCGATTTCCTTCCGGAAGTCGGTAACAAATATGAAAGTTGTCATAATGAATTGGAATGCTTGAATACGTCAATCAGAGATATTAAGGTTAATGCCGCTAATAAACTACATAAAACTAAACTTGAGATTGAAAAACGTCGTCAAGAAATTGATAGATTAATACAAGTGGGTGGAAAAACCAATCAACATCTGATTGAGATTGAGGGAAAAATGATTGACAAGCATATAAAGGAATGTGGAGAATACTTGATTGAGTGTAAAACCTCCGCTAAAAAAAGCATAAACAAGGCGGAAGTACTTTTGAAAAATTATAATCGCTATTTTGATAATGAGGTAGTACTACGTATAAAACAAGCTAATGTTTATTGGAAAGCATTTTGTGTGGCGTATAAAAAATTCAGCATGAACCATGAAGGTTTAGATAATTGTGGAGACATGTTTAAAAAAAAATTACAGGAGAACAATCCGGCAGAAGGTTTTAAGGTTGAGCAATATGACGATATTATGCCTCCAAATTGAGATTGAGGCAAGTAAATAGTATCCAGTTGTGGCAATTACAATATAACTTATAAAAAATAAGAGACAAGGAGATTTGAGATGGAATTATCCACAGAATTAGATGGAAAACCAACGGATGGTTTTTTCAGTTCTAGATATGGTGTTGCAGGTAAGAGTGCGATACTCAGCAAAGTTAACGAGGAAATTCGTCAGGTCAAAGAATATGTCGAGAAAGAACTTGAGAAAAATATGGAGAGGCTGAAACTCATACCGGAGAAGACCGAAGAGCGAGAAAAAGAAATAGTTAAAGCTATTGATCTTCTATATGACACCGCTTTAAATAAATATGAGCAAGCGAAACAAAAAATTATAAGAGCATGGGACAAGGTTGAAGCCGATAGGAGCTATCTTGATCAACTGGGGTTTGGCGATATACTTGACATGGCAAAAGAAATGCTGAGAGAGTATAAAAAAAATTTAGCCGAAATAGGCGTCAAAGAAAAAGAATATGGCGATAAAATAGAAGAAGAAAATAATAATCTTTCGAAAAAAATCAAAGATTTGAAAACAAAAAATAATTTTAATGAAAAGCTGGATCAATTAAAGGGAGATAGAGATTCTTTTAAACAATATGACAACGAAATTAAGAGTAATCGTATAAAGAAAGGATCGAATAATGAGTAAAGAAAATAAAAGGATTAATCCTTTTAGATCTGTATTTGAAGGAGTAAAGAGAAAAGATAAGAGTAAAAGACTTAAAATTATTCTTGTACTTTTGTTCTGTACATTAGTGGATATTTCTTGTTTTGGGTTTATGATTTACGCAATGGGGTTGTCTTTGTTGTATGTGTTAATTGGAGGAGTATTATCAGGACTTCTGACAAATTTGGCTTCATATGTCTGTGGAGATTTCGGGTATGGTCAAATTAAGGAGGTTAAGCAAACAATAGTTAATACAAAAAACGAAAGAATACTTGAACAGATCAAAAGTGACAGAGAAATAGCATGGTTCATATTCGTGGTAACATTCATAGCGATAATAGTGTTGCAGTCCGTACTTTCGTTTAAGAAATATCAACAAATAGTACAGCATAATGTTGAGTTTAATGAAAAATATGTTGAATGGAAAAAAATTAAGGAAAGTGATGAGTTTCAAACATGGAAGATTACGCGCCAAGATTCGCATATAGAAAATGAGCCTAAGGATGCCAACGGGGTTATCGATTTGGCAACATTCATGTTCCCTCTCCTTACTACTATTTTTTCATTCGTATTCGGAGTGAAATTTAGAAATGAGTATTATGGGATTAAAGACTTATATGATAAAAAGTGCAAAGAAATTACCGATTGGTACAATAAGCAGGACGAGGAAGAAAAACCAATTAACGACGATTCCAAGGAGAAAGTAAAAAAACTTGAAAACGAAAAAAAGGAAAAGATTGAAGAACTCAAAAACACTTCTAACAAACTCTTGAAAGATGCAGAAAAAATTATCGGTCCGATAGATGATCTCGGAAAACTTAAAGGAAAATTGTATGATGCCATAATGGAATCAATCGAAGAAAAACCAAACAACAAGCCATTATACGAATGTCGAGAAAAATTAATAGAAGAAATCATACAGATCTTGCCGAAGTACTATGAATATGACATTGAAGATCTACATAAGTCTCTAATTGTTGTAGCAGGCAAAATAAAAAACGATTTATGCTCCCTTGCCACTAATACTCAGCTGCATTCGTTGAATGAAGATGAAAAATACCAGAGTCGGTTGCAAAACTTGAAATGCGCCCAAAATATTTTTAAACCATATAAAGGAAGTGAAAAATGAAATCACAAAAAATGCGTTGTTTTATAATCGCCGCGTTACTAATAAGTATAACACTCATATCTTGCAGAGATAACAGAGGCGCCGATGCTTTGGTTTTAATCGTTGGGTGTAATGCGAATACGAATGTATTGCCGGATAGATTTTATAGTGAAATAAGTAAATTTCTGGAAGGTGCCGTAGATGGAGGTTGCGTTGCCGTAATTTCAAGCGACGGTGTTCCAAGAGTCTTATATGAGAATTGTTTCTCCGCAGAAAAAAATAGAATCGAACGAGAGAAAAAAAATGAAAGCAGAAAAAAGAGAATTGAGAAATTTTTAATGGACGAAAATGAAATACGTGCCGTAGTGCCTGAAAACGATTTGTTAAAGGCTATTCAGCACGGAGCTAGACAGTTGAATGCTTTTGAAAGTCAATCTAAAAGAAAACTCAGAGAAAAACGAATTGTCATCATGAACAATGGCATAGTAACGACAGGAGAGTTTGATTTCACGGCTTCGGCGTATATGATTAATAAGTATGACTTTAAAACCAAGAAAAATGAAGTCGAAGCATTTGCCGCCGGAATTGCTGAAAAACTTAGTATGAACGGAGAATTGCCTAACCTTGGAGATGTAAACATTACTTTTATGGGACTTGGCGATGTCGCTCCGCCACAAGAAGAATTGTCAATGAAGGTAAGAGAAGGACTAATAATACTGTGGAGAACTATATTTGAGAAGTGTAATGTTCCTACCGCTCAGATAGATATAAAAGACTGGCCTCCAAATACGGGCAATCCTAATGTAGGGCTTCCACAAGTTACGCCTATATTTTTTTTTAACGGAATAATGGAGATTCCTGACAGTTTGGTAACATTTTCTTTCGGACAATCGGTCTATAAAGATCCAAGTAGCGCAGAAAAAGTGCTTAGGAATTTTTCGAACGAAATAATTGAATATATTGCAAAGAACAAGAACGCTAAAATATATGTGGTCGGTTCAGAGTCAAAACACAGGGGCGTTCCGCCCCCATTTACAACCGCTTTATCTGAAAGCAGAGCAAAAACTGTTATGGAAACACTTGTAAGATTTGGCGTTCCGAGGAATCAAATGGAAGCATTCGGTCTTGCTGTAGATTTTCCAAGGCGCGAAGATGAATGGAAAAGCGGAGCGTTTGATCCAATAATTGGAGCGAAAAATCAAAAAGTTGTACTTATTCCTGATAATATAGAAGATGTTAAATTTTTAGAAGAAGTGCGGAGTGCGAGAGCGATACTGTATGGAAAGCGATAGGCGAACTTTTTATAAGGGGTAAATTCGTTGCAGCGCAGAACCAATTACAACGAGTGCCTACCACACTAAAGCATACGTTGAAAAACAAGAACTGTAAAAAATTTGGATACAGAAAACATTTGAACATATGATAAACTTAAATATTTGATAGCAGAAAAGAGGAAAGAAGTGGATGAAAAAATTAGCAAAATATTAAGAATTAATCTCAATCTATATTTATAGTGGGGGTTGATTACAAAAAATAGGAAAGATGAAAAAATCATCGACAATAAACATAAACAACGTATGCCTATTATGGCATTAAGAAAGGTAGCAGAACATGGAAAATTTGGAACAAAAAAATTTTAACGAATCCCCGCACATTATCAATCCAAGCGAATCACACATGGCGTTGATTTTTCTGCTTGATACGTCAGGATCTATGGCGTCAGACGGTAAAGGCGGAAGTCCTATTCAAGAACTTAACGCAGGCTTGAACAGATTTAAGGCTGAAATTATCAAAGACAAGCAAACGCGAGACATTTTAGACGTCGCGATTATTGAGTTTAACAGCGACCATAGGGTAATACAAGATTTTGTTCCCGTAGAAGATATGGAAGAAGTCAATCTCGCGGCTACCGGAGTAACTAACATGGCTCCGGCAATAAAAACCGCTCTTGATATGATTAACGAAAGATCAAGGTTTTACAAACTCTCCGGTTCCGTGCCTTATAAGCCCTGGATTATTTTAATCTCCGACGGCGCTCCAGGCGACGATATAAGCGGCGCTATTGAAAGAATTAAGGACATGGAAGAGAATCGTAATGTCAGTTTTCGTTCTTTGGGCGTAGAGGGATATGACTCTAAAGTTTTACACGATTTGTCAGGTCCAAAGGTAATGAAATTAACGGGTACAGATTTCTCTAGTTTTTTCGATTGGGTTAATAAAAGTATGAGAGCGGTTTCTCAAAGCTCGCCGCACGAAAAACCGGAAGCGATAAAGCTTTCGGGGAATGTAGTTGTTGACACGGATTGGGATGATTGATTGTAAACATGCGAAACCGATTTTTAAGTAAACGAATTAGTTTCGTATGTTATTCACAAAGAGAGGTTAAACGAAAATGATATATACATACGGTATTACGGAACAAGGCGCATACCACGTTAAAAACAACATACCTTGTCAAGACGAGCATTATATCGTCAAATACGGCGATAATATGATTGTTGCGGCTGTTGCAGACGGGTGCGGAAGTGAAGAACATTCGGATATCGCTTCAAAAATCGCGGCAAAAGTTTCCGTAGATTTTTGCGTGGAACATATTTCTATGCCGGAAGATAAGGACGATATTTTGAATATAATAAAAAAATCGTTTTTACTGGCGCAGAACACTATCGAACAAAAAGCGAAAGATAACGGACATAGCGTTGACCAATATGATACGACACTTACTTTAGCCGTTATGTACAAAGATACGTTATATTACGGTCATTCTGGCGACAGTGGAATTCTCGCATTGACTGCCGAAGGGCTTTATGAACAAGTTACAGAACAACAACAAGACGAGGAAGGACGTGTTTTCTATCTGTTTTGCAGTGATAAATGGGTATTTAAGAAATTTGAAAAACAGGTTTGTAGCGTATTATTGGCGACCGATGGAATATTTGAACCGTTATTCCCTTATCTGATTAAATACGAGCCGGTAAATATACACGTATCGCTTGCCCGATTTTTTATGGACAACAAAATTTTACAGATAGACGAATTAGGCGAAGACGCAGTGAAAGCGCGGATTGCCGACTTTATTCACAATATATCGGACGAACAAGTCAATGACGACAAAACCATAGTCGTATTAGTGAATCCGTCGATTGAATCTAAGGAGCAATCTGACAATTATTACAAAGAACCGGACTGGGTTGGGTTGAAAAAAATACACGACGAAAAATGGAAACACGATGCGTATCCGCATTTATTCAAGGAACAAAAGGATATATGACGCATAAGGGTATATCGGGAACAAACTATTCGCTTCAATCCACCTCTTTTAAGAGCGGCGGCGAAGGCAGTATATACCATGTAGGGGACGCTAACGGATCAAAAAAGGTTGCCAAAATTTATCATGACGAAGCGTTAACGCCGGAACTCGAAGATAAACTCAAATATATGGTAAATAACCCTCCTGACCCAAGTGTATTGAATCAGGTCGCTTGGCCGTTGGATATTTTATACGATACGGAAAGCAAATTTTGCGGTTTTGTAATGCCGGAATTAAGCATAAACGCCGAGTTAAGCGATGTTTATAAGTATCTTTCTTCCGTTTATCAGTCTTTATCCATAAACAATAAGATAATCATAGCGGAAAATATATGCGCCGTTATATCTGCGGTGCATAACGCAGGATATGTATTTGGAGACTTTAATCCGCAAAACATCGGCGTTGATAAAAACAGCGGAAAAGTCGCTTTTTTAGATACGGACTCTTACCATGTTTTTGACACAGTTAAAAACAAGCATTATCGCTGTAAAGTATGCGCAGACGGATATGTCGCGCCGGAACTGCTGGAAGCGTGTGCCGACCATGCGGCTGCATATCCGCAAGACGGTAAAAAACTTTACGAAAAAATACCGTTAAAAAAATCTTTTACAGAACAAACGGATAATTTTGCCTTAGCCATCCATATATTCAAATTATTAATGAACGGATATACGCCGTTCGGAGGGATAATTGAAACAGAAAGGCTCTCACAAGCTTCTCCAAGCCAAGGAAACACCGCTGTCCGCCGCAACGAATATTCTTTCAGACCCGGATATAAACCTATGTCTGCCGCAGTGCCGCCGCTTGACATATTTCCGCAAGAAATAGCGAATTTATTCCAGCGGGCGTTTTTAGTTACCGGTTCAATCAATCCGCTGCAAAGACCGACATCAATCGAATGGCACCAGGCTTTGTCCCGATATGAAAATACGTTGATTGACTGTCCTGTAAATAAACTACATCAATACGACAGGAAAAATAAAACATGTCCGTATTGTGAAGCGGATATGAAGTATCAAAACGCGATAAACGGGATGAAGGCTAAAACGCATTCTCCCATACCGGCGCCTATATCAATTATTCAACAGAAAACCTATTCGCAGAAACAGTCCGGCAGTAATAAATTCTCAAACTTTCGCAAAAAAAGATGGAGATCCCTGTCCAAGTTTATTATAATCGCCATTTCGTTAAGCTTAATAACATTAGGAGTGAATTTGGTAAATTCGCGAGAGGCATACAAAACAATTAAAACGTTCGTTCACCAAAAGCCGCAAGAGTCTATTGCCGTTACTTCCGTTCCTCCACACATTCCACAAAATGTAAATGTAGAAACCGCACAAACAAAAACAGCAAACACAAGCGGAAACGCTTATACGAAATCGCTTGAACATCGACAACAGCAACCGCTGACTACTACTACTTCCATTAAAACGGAACAGACGAAAACACCAACGCCTCAAAAACAATCTACGGTTAATACCGTTACTGCTATAAATAGGGCGGCAGATCATAACAACCGCGGAGTTGAATATCTGAACAAAGGCGATTATGACAGAGCGATCGCTGATTTTAATGAAGCGATACGAATTGATCCAAACAATGCAATTGTTCGCGGCAACCGTGGAAATGCATATTTCATGAAAAACGATTATGACAGAGCAATCGCTGATTTCAAAGAGGCAATAAAGCTAAATCCAAACGATACGGAAGCAAAAAAAGATTTGGAAGACGCTCTTAGGCGAAAAAACTCAATGTAAACAAACTATTAAACAGAGAGAAAAACAGATGAAGCGTCAAAGTATTTGTAACGAGGAGCGACAATTTTGTTATTTGACATGAGCAACATATTTAAACCTTCTGTAGATAACGGCGGCTATTACTACAGTCGCCTAAGTGACGAACAGAAATCAATATACCGGATAATATTATCCGGTATTGAAACGTATGCGGAAGAAATAAAATTACCTATGAAGCCGATTAATGAAATATCTATGATATTTAACCGTATCTTGCTTGACAATCCAACGCTTTTTTATACTTCATCTTTTAGCCAAATAAACGATTTGTGCAAACAAAAATGTATTGTAAAACCCGATTATAAATATTCAAATAAATTTGTGCGACAAAACACAAATCATATCAAAACCTGTTTACAAACATTTGAAGCGTTAAAGACAAAAAGAGATATTGAAAAAGAGATGTATGTTCATGATTATTGTTTGAATAACTTTAAGTATGACTATACGTTCGCGGACTACTCGTATTTAGTCCTTGGTCCTGTACTAAATAATACCGCCGTATGTGAAGGAATCGCCAAATTTGTAAAACTTGCGTTTGATTATCTTGGAATTGAAAGCGTCGTAGTTTCGGGAAAAGCAAAAAATCCTATAAACTCTGCAACAGAAGGACACGCTTGGAACGTTGTCAAAATTGATGGAAAAACATATCACTTGGACGTTACTTTCGATATGACGCTAAAAGACAAAACAAATCGCTATGATTATTTCAATCTTACCGACGAAGACATAAAAAAGGATCATACCGCACTAGACGATTTACCCGTATGTTCAACAATTGGAAACGATTATTTTTCGGTAAATTCGTTAGTTGTGTTCACACCCGCTGAACTCGAAAAAATAATAGGAAACGGTTTAACGCAGGGCAAGAAAAATATTACGGTGAAACTGAAAAACGTAAAAAACACAGAAAGCGTCGTAGATAAAGTAATGTCTGTTTCGCAGCAACAATATATGAAAATTTATAAACGCGGTGTAACGGTAGAAGTCAAATACAATTTAAATCAAGCGGTATTTGACATAAATTTCAAATGAGAAAGGAAAAAAATGAGTGAGCAAAACAACAATCAAAACGATAGCGGCGGCGGATTGTTTCTATTTATTATCGACTGGATATTTGATATTATAAATAGACGTAAAATTCGCAAATACAATAAACAAGCCAGAGGCCTTGAAGAATATAAAAGCATTACGACCGATATTTTATTTCCTTGCGAGTCGTATAATGAAAATATTATAGTATCGGGAGGAGATGCCGGAGAACGTCTGAGGTTTAGTGAACGCATTATACAAAACAGCTCCGCAAAAGGACGTCCGATGATTATACTGCATTTGGGAAATACTGGTTTGGAAAACATTGCGGCGCAGAATAATCTCGGCGTTATCGCAAGCATGCACAGTAAAAATTTTGACGCGTTTACTTCTTTTGAGCAACAAGAAATCTGCCAAGTCGTTCTTGATACCTGTAAATCCAAATATGATATAAAACCGTATGGGCGTTATATTTTGCAGATAGTGTACGAACTTTTGGCTTGTCAAAAAATACGCCCGTATTTTTCAAATTACGCAGATTTCACTTACCACCAATTGTCCGAAAAAATTAACGACTGCTTTGTGAGAGGCTTGATTACTCAAACAGCAGCTGACAATTTAAATTCTTTGCTTATGATGGGACAGACCGAGTGCGCAAAAATTGATTCGTTTTTTTATGATTCAAAAGCGCAAATGGGCCATATAGCGACAAACAACGCAAATATTACCGGCGGTACAAGTGTTTTATCGGCGATTAAAAAAGGAAAAACGTTGTGCGTTGATTTAAAATCGTCAGCAAATACTATGCTTGTAGAATTAATCGTAAATTCCATCACCATCGCCATGAATCGCGGATATGAATTTTCAATTTTCTTGGACGACGTAGCCGTAGCAAACAACGAAGCCCTAAAAAACATGTTGTGCCAAAAATCAAATCATAATAACATTATTTGTTCTAAAGATTTGTATGCGTTGCTTAATGGGAAAGAGGATGTTTTTACAAACATCGCCGGAGAAGCGGAAAAAACGGTGCTGTTATCCCACGGTTCGCATATTGGTTGCGAAAAATGGTCAAAATATATAGGGGAGTACGATAAAATCGATGTATCGCATAATACAAACGGCGGTTGGAGTCAAAGCAGTAAATGGGGTTATAACTCAAATCAAGGAAAAACGATGAAAGAAAAACGCGAGTATAAAGTAAAACCGGAACAAATAAATCGTTTGTCGCACAATGAGATATTTATATACGACAATCAAACAGGCAGTTTGATACAGACAAAAGTGATTTAGAAAGACTGAGATTATATGAGCGAATGTACGGATTATTGGTGTAATGAATATGGAAAAGCAAACGGAAATTGTGACCGTTGCGAAAAAAAAGAGAACGCCAAAGATGAATCAAATATGCGGGTAATTCTTAAAAAACGAGCCGAAAAGGTAATGGAATTGGATAAATTGTCAAATAAAAATTTTGGGCAAAATAGATAAAAAAAGGAGAACGCTAAAATGAGCAAGAGTAATACGAGTTCAAATGCGGGTGCCGGACAAGGAAATTCGCAGCCGTCAAGTGCGGCTAACGCAAACGCAAGTTTTAAAAACATGTTTAATTCTTTGGGACAAGCGACTGTTAAAGGCAGCGGTAAAGCAGCTCAAAGCATTTCCGAAAGCGGAGGGTCAAGCAATGGAATAGTCGCAGGCGGAATTGCTGCCGGAAAAGACTTAGGGCAAGCTGTAAAGCACGGCGCTCAAGGCATGTCGTATTCCGCAAAATCTATAATGGAAGGTGCGAGTCGGCAAAATCCAAATTCAGGACAAGCGTTGCAAAGTATGAAAATTCAACAAGCGATGACGCCGCAAGGACGTGCGTCAAGCGCAATAACCGACAAATCAAGCAGTGCGTCAAAAAGCGGTTCTTCAGCACAGTCTAAAGGAACAAGCGCAAGTTCGGGCGCAAACAAAAGCGGAGGTCAAAGCAGATGAATATATCGACGCGTTTGTTATACGGAAACACAATATCGCAAAACAACCCGCCAAGTCAAATTGCAAACGCAAAAATTAAACTTAACGGCGCATATAACGGCAAACCAAATACTTTCACGCTTGATAATGACGTGTTAAGCAAACACACAATGCTGGTCGGAGGAACAGGTTGCGGTAAAACCACTCTTTTTTACCATTTTGTTTCGCAAATAAAACGCAATATGACAAATGACGATGTTATGATTATTTTTGACAGCAAAGGAGATTTTTATTCTCAATTTTATAACAAATCAACAGACCTCGTTATCGGAAATTCCAAACAATATTCAAGTATATCGCAACATTGGAATATTTACAAAGAAATCCTTGCCGACGGTTGGGACAAACGTGATTATATCATAAACACGCAAGAAATATGTAAATCATTTTTTGACGAGCGCACAAAAAACACGACAAACGCCTTTTTCCCAAATGCGGCAAGAGACATGCTTGCCGCCGTTATTACAGTATTTATTCGTGAAGGAGAAAAAGACGCTAGCGTAAAAAGAGAATGGTTTTATAACAATAAATTAAAAGAGTGGTTGGAACAATCAGATTCGCAAAGAATTATGGATTTGCTCAGCGAAAGCCCCGACGCAAATGCTGTGCTGTCGTATATCAGCGGAGACAATGCTCAATCGCAAGGAGTTTTATCGGAAATGTATTCTGTTATAAGAGAAATATTGATAGGCGTTTTTGCAGAAAAAGGAAGTTTTTCTATGCGTGAATTCGTACGCAACAAAGGCAATAAAACACTATTTATAGAATACGACCTTTCAATCGGAAGTATGCTTACGCCGGTATATCGCCTTATGTTTGACCTTGCCCTAAAAGAAGCGCTCGGACGAAATAAGCCGCAAGGAAACGTATATTTGGTTTGTGACGAGTTCAAATTATTGCCGCATTTACGCCACATTGACGACGGTGTAAATTTTGGACGCAGTTTGGGGGTTAAGGTGTTTGCCGGCATTCAAAGTATTGAACAATTATACGAGATTTACGGGCAGAGTCGAGGTAGAAATATAGCGGCAGGTTTTTCGTCGGTGTATGCGTTTCGTGCAAACGATGTTTCAACAAGAGATTACATAACCGGATTGTTCGGAAAAAATATTGTTCTGGAGAAATATCAGCGTCTAGACAATCAAATAACAGAAGAAAAACGAAACGGGCAAACGGTAGAAGATTGGGATATGAACAGTTTGAAAGTCGGTGAAGCGATTGTGGGGTTGCCGTTTTCACAGCCGTTTAGGTTTTATTTTGATATGTATTAAACCCCTCATTCAAAAAACTATAATCACATAACGGTCGCCGAGATAAACTCCTGTGTTTTTATACAAAAATTACAAGAAAACCGCTTTTGTCTCGGCAAATAAAATATTTTCATACTCGTATTTAATTTTTTTACAGTGGAAGCGGGTGATTTAAAGTTTTATGAACGGTGTATATGTAAAAGAAACCGAACCGCTTGAAAGAGCGGTTAAACGTTTTTCAAAAGTTTGCGAAAGAGCGGGGTTAATTTCCGATATAAAGAAAAATCGTTATTTTGAAAAGCCGAGTGAAGAAAAAAAGAGAAAAAATAACGCTGCAAAACGTAAACAAATTCGTGAAGACAGACGAAAAACTTGGTCTGTTCGTTAAAAATAAGACGTCTGAAATCGGAGTGATATGGGTTCAAAATATTCTTTCAGCATTTCGGTAAAAAATTTTTGGACAATTCTTGTTCCGGCGATTTTGATTTTTTTAGCGCTGGGCGGAGTTGCCGGATTTTTGTTTGTCGATAAAGTAATTATGCCGAATTTTACGGATTTGCAAAATAAAAACGATGTCGTCGTTCCGTCGCTGGTGGGTTTAAACGTTGAAGCGGCGGCGCAAAACGCATTTGATTTAGGGTTAAGGATTATAAGAAGAAAAAACCGTGAGTATTCGGACAACGCGCCTTATAATTCCGTGCTTTCGCAAGAGCCGTCCGCCGGAGAATATGTAAAAAAAGGGCGTCATATTTTTGTTTCCTTGAGCAACGGAGCGGAAGTCGGCGAAATTCCGAACGTCAGAGAATTGGCGGAAGGTCCGGCGAAATCTACTTTACGTCAGGCGGGGTTTGAAAATATTTCGGTTAAAATTGATTTTGACAAAGAAATTCCCGCGCTGTTCGCCGTAGAAACGAATCCCCCGGCGAATACGAAGACGTCGCGTAGCGTTCCGGTAGTCCTTTTGATATCAAAAGGGCAAAAACCTACGTCGGTAATAGTTCCGAATTTGGTAGGAGAAATGTTTTCTGAGGTGCGGGGAAAAATTGAAGATAAGGGATTAAAACTGGGAGATGTCGGTTATAAGTCAAGCCAATTGATGGGGGCGGGACAAATTATTTCACAGTCGCTGTCCCCCGGAAAAGAAGTTCCTTTTGGGAGTATGATAAATGTTGTTGTCGCGGTGGAGAGATAAACTAAAAAACATAATATTTTTGCTTGTTGTATTTTTCTTATCCCTGCCTGTCGGCTGCGGATTTTCTGGAAATTCAAAATTACTCAGACAAGAAAACGATACGATAAACAAAGCCGCTTATTCCGAGCTGTCTTCGGAATATTTTATTGAAGGAATGAACGCCTTACGAAGAGGCGATTCGGCAATGGCGCTGAATTATTTTGAAACCGCCTTGACGCTTGACGCGGATTCTAAAATTTTAAATGAAAAAGTAATCGACATTTCAATTTTATTGAACAATCCGGTAATAGCCGTTAAAGCGATTATGCGCGGGCGCGAGTACTCGCAAATCAATGACGACGAACTGCGAAGATTAGGCGCGATTTATTCTCGTTATCGTTACTTTTCCGAAGCGTTTGAAGCGATTTCGTTTATAAAGGAAAAAGACAAAAAAGACACGATTATTCTCGCCAGAGTTTCGGAGCAGGCGGAAAAATTTTTGTATGCGATTGAATTGTATAAAACGCAATTCTCAGACACTTCCGCCGAATTACAGTTCAAAATCGCCGATCTGTATAGAAGATCCGGCTTGTTTGCAACGGCGGAGTCGCTTTATTTGGAGACTGTCCGAAAACAGCCCGATAATATTGCGGCGAAAAAAGGTTTAGCCCTTTCCCTTATCGGTCAAAACGACGCATATCCTGCAAAGACCGTATTGGAAGAGATTTTGGTTGCGGAACCCGTTAACAGCGAAATGTGGTATTTGCTCGGCTCGGCTTTAGAAGCGTTAAACGATTGGCAAAACGCGGCAAACGCATACAAAAAATCCGTAGAAATAAGAGAAGATTTTACAGATGCGGTTTGGGCGTTGATGGTTTTATGTACAAAAATCGGCGACTTTGAAACGGCGTTGGATTTAGTCAAAAGGCTGTCCGAAAAATTTCCCGAAAGAGCGGAATATCCGGCTATTATGGGGACAATATACAACGCAATGAATTTATACGATTCCGCGTTTGTCGTTTTGAATAAAGTTCTTGAATTAGGAATAAGAACGCCGACGGTTTTGTTTGAGTTGGGAATGGCGTCGGAAAGAACGGGAAAATTTGAAGAAGCGGAAAAGTATTTCAAAGAAATTCTTGAAATTAATCCTAATTATGCCGTCGCCGCTAATTATTTGGGGTATATGTGGGCGGAAAAAGGAATAAATTTAAACGAAGCGGAAAAGCTGCTTATTTCGGCGTTGAAAGAAGAACCCGATAACGGCGCATATTTAGATTCTTACGGTTGGATTTTGTTTCAACAAAAGAAATACAAGGAAGCGGAAAAACCGCTTTTGCGTTCGGCGCAACTTATTACAAACGACTATGTGGTTTACTACCATTTAGGCGAACTGTATTTAAAACTCGGAAAGAAAAAGGAAGCGTTGAATTATTTTATAAAAGCGAATAGCTTCAAAGACAATCCCGCCTTTGAAGCCATAGACAAACAAATTAAAGACCTTTCAAAATGACCTTCCAATTCATTCGGTAGTATTGTATCCCCGAATAAAGCGCAAAAAACACCGCAACGGCGATAATATAATATGAAACTGGGAAAAACAAAACCGGAATTTTTATGCCGAAATATTGCAGGTAATAAATAATTATAATTAGAAATGTCGCCGCCGCCTGTGTGATCGCTTTAAATTTTCCAAAACTGTTCGCCGCCAAAATCGTACCGTCTTTCGCCGCCATAATGCGGAGCAAATAAATCAGCGAATCGCGGTACAAAAACGCTAAAAACGCCCAAACAGGAATCGCTCCTACTAATAAAAACGATAAAAATATCGTTTGACGGGAAATTGCGTCGCAAATCGGGTCGAATATTTTGCCGAAATTCGTAACTTGATTTCTCGTTCTTGCGGCAACGCCGTCAAAAGCGTCGGACAATTCAAGCAGGATCGCGGTGATAAGCGCCGCGTTCAAAAACGCAAAACTTAAAACTTCGCCCGTTTTTCCTATAGCGTTTATAAAAAAAAACGCGAATAACGCGCCCGTAAAAAGCCGACTTCCGGTTAAAATCATTGCAATATTCATAATACTTAAAATACGATATGCGCATTCGTTGGAACTTATTATCGTCTGTTATACGATAAAATCTGAAAGACCGTAAATTCCCTTTCTTTTTGATTTCGGGCAAATTGTATTTTAATCTGCAAAATTTAAGT
Source organism: Chitinispirillales bacterium (assembly GCA_031254455.1). Classification (NCBI taxonomy): domain Bacteria; kingdom Pseudomonadati; phylum Fibrobacterota; class Chitinispirillia; order Chitinispirillales; species Chitinispirillales bacterium. The sequence continues at coordinate 40,284 of JAIRUI010000117.1, forward strand.
TTACCGGAGTTCGTATGCCTAAGTATGTTTTCGTTACCGGCGGAGTCGTTTCTTCATTAGGAAAAGGGATAGTCGCCGCTTCAATCGGATTGTTGATTAAATCAAGAGGTTTAACCGTTGCGTATCAAAAGATGGATCCTTATCTGAATATAGATCCTGGAACCATGAATCCCATAGAGCACGGCGAAGTTTATGTAACCGAAGACGGTGCGGAAACCGATTTGGATTTGGGATATTATGAAAGATTTACCGGAGTGCGGACAAACAGAAATTCAAGTTTTAGCGCAGGAAAAATTTATGACATCATTCTAAAAAAAGAGCGTAAGGGCGGAGAATATTTCGGAAAAACCGTACAGGTTGTTCCGCATGTCGTAAACGAGATACAAAACGCGATTAGAAGCGTAGGAAATGAAAATATTGACGTCGTAATCGTGGAAATAGGCGGAACGGTCGGGGATATTGAAAGTTTTCCGTTTTTGGAAGCGTTGCGTTTATTTCGCCAAAAAGAAGGATACAAGAACGTGTATTTTGTCCATGTTTCGCTTGTACCTTATTTGCACAAAGCCGAAGAAATTAAAACAAAACCGACGCAACATTCGGTCGCGCGGCTTCGTGAAATAGGAATTATCCCGAATATGCTTGTTTGCCGAACGGAAATTCCCTTAGCAAAAGACGTTAAAGAAAAATTGGGAATGTTCTGCAACGTCGATGTGAACTGCGTCGTCGAATCGTTGGATTTTAAGCATACGATTTATGAGTGTCCGATTATGTTTTCGGAACAGGATGTCGACGTTCAAATTTTGGAACATTTCGGTTTAAAGTATGAAAATAAGAAAATTGACGAATGGTACAAATATATTAAAAATATAACCCAAGCCAAAAAGAAAATTACGATCGCCGTCGTAGGAAAATACACCCAGGTTCCCGACGCTTACAAGTCGATAAAAGAGTCCCTTGAGCATGCGGCGGCAATGCTTAACTCCAGAGTCGTCGTAAAATGGGTAAATTCGGAAACGCTTGAAACACAAGGAGTCGGCGATTTATCAAAAGCCGAAGAAATTCTAAAAGAGGCGCACGGCGTTTTAGTGCCGGGGGGGTTTGGCGACAGAGGAATCGAAGGAAAAATTATCGCCGCAAGATATTCCCGTGAAAGAAACGTACCGTTTTTAGGAATTTGCTTAGGAATGCAAATCACTGTCATAGAATATGCCAGAAACGTGCTTGGATATTCCGGCGCTTGCAGTCATGAAGTCGATGAAAACGGAGTTCATCGTATGATAGTTTTAATGGACTCGCAAAAACAAATCGTCGATAAAGGCGGAACGATGCGTTTGGGCGCATATTCCTGTAAACTGTTAAAAGATTCCTTGGCATATAAACTCTACGGTGAAGAAGAAATCAGCGAAAGACACAGACACCGTTACGAATTTAACAACGAATATCGTGAAGAATTAACTAAAAAAGGGTTAGTTTTTTCAGGACTTTCTCCCGACGAACAGCTTGTTGAAATCGTCGAATTAAAAAACCATCCGTTTTTTGTCGGAGTTCAGTTCCATCCCGAATTTAAATCCAGACCGATTAAACCGCACCCGCTTTTTATAGGATTTATCGAAGCGGCGTTAAAAAAGTAAAAACAAACTGAATTTTAATTATGATTTTCTGAAAATGTTCTGCATGTTTAAAGTTTTTTCAACTATGTTTTGCGATGGAAAATCGCGGAATCTGAAAATCTTCGCTTGTACTTTCTCGTCTATTTCATTTTCTATGTTTTTGTAAAGATTGGTATCGACTCCGACGATAAAATCGTAAATTTCGTGGTTTTTCAGGTCGTCTATCCGCTTGACGATTTGTGATTTGTGCCATTTATGAAACAGTTCGAGCTGAATTTTTTTCTTTGTTTTTTTATGAATAAACAAAAAATCGGGAACGATTATATTTTTTCCGTCAAGCGAAAACGGTTCGGCTTCGTCAGAAACTTCCCAAAATTCGCTTTTTTCTTCAAAGTTTTGCTTAAACGCCTCAAATTCTTTAGGGTAATAAGAAGCCAAAATTTCTTTTTTTACGATAAAATCCGAGTTAAGTAAAAACGAATATTTATTCGCGTCCATTTTAATGGCGGCAAACAATTTCCAGTCGTGAAGTTTACAAACGGTTTTAAAAAAATTTGCAATTTTCAGTCCGTATCCCGAAGAGTTTTCCAAAATACCGGCAGGTCCGTCGATAAAAATCGAATAAGCGCTCGGGGTTTTGGTAATCGTGCATAGAAGTTGATTAAATCGAATCTGCCGAAAAAAATACCGCATAACCGTTTTGTCTGTGTTTTCTATGTTTATAATTAGATTTTCGGCGTTTAAGAGCAATCCCTGAACTAAAGAAACGTTGTATTCGTCAATCAACTCTTCTTCGCTTTTTATTTCGCACGAAATCATTTTTTCACAGTCAGGGTGATCTCCGTAAACGTCTTTGATAAAATTTTCATCAAATTTTTGAGAAATTTCTTCAAACGAATTTCGCTTAGGCGATAAATAAAAAACTGCGGATTTTTCAAATATTTTTTCACGCAAAGAAACGTAATCGCAATCTTGACTTCTTTCAAAATTACAGTTGTCAAGCAAAATTTTATTCAATCCTTTGGCGGTTTTTGGCGAACGCATAGAGTTGATTATCGCATTTGCGTTTTGAAGAACTTCTTTCTTGGATAAGTTTTGTCCGCTTTCATAAACGGCGAATAATTGTTCACAGGCGCTTTTTACGTTCGGCGTTTTGAGATCTATAAACGACGGATTCACAGAGTCATTTTTTATCGTAAATCGAATTAAATCTTTCGTAAGCATTGTGTCTGCTTCTCCTTTCGCTCGTTGAAAATTCCGCCGTTCCTTTGCCTATCAATTCGTACAAAACGGCGATTTTATCGACGCTTGGGCGTAAAATTCTTCCAAGCCGCTGTACGTGTTCACGGATACTTCCGCTTCCGGAAACTATAATTCCTACGCTTGCTTCCGGAACATCGACCCCTTCGTTTAGAACCTTGCTTGTAACCAAAATAGGATACTTTTTTTCACGGAATCTTTCCAAAAAACTTTTACGTTCCTGCGGTTTCGTATTATGCGTAATCACCGGAAGATAAAACATGCGCCCGATTTTGTACGCGGTATCGTTGTCCGCCGTGAATATTATGCATTGTTCTCCCGCGTGTTTGTACAAAATCCGTTTAATTTCGGCGATTTTATTTTCGCAGATTTGAGGAATTTCTTTTTGCGTTTTATACGCTTCAAACGCTTTTTTGCCGTCTTTTGACGAAAAGCACGTTATAATAAATTTATTCCATCCGTCTTTTGACGAAAAATTTATACCCGTTTTGCGGATAAACGATAAATATCTTTGTCTTGATTCGTCGTATTTTCGCTGCTCGGCGGCCGTCAATTCGACGTTTATTCTTTCTACTTTGTAAGGTGCGAGAATGTTTTTTTCAAGTTCGTTAATTTGCGTGTGAAAAACTTTTTTCCCGATCAGTTCATAAAGCAAGAATTCGTTTTCCGATTCGGGAGTCGCGGTAAGCCCCAGCCTAAAAGGAGCGATACAAAATTGAGCCGCTTTTCTGTAAATTTCGCCGGTCAAATGATGGCATTCGTCGAAAATTACAAAACCGAATTTGTTTCCTATATACTCCATCATGACAGCCGCGGAATCGTAAGTGGAAACGGTTATTTTTTCTATGCTTTTCCGCCCGCCGCCCAAAATTCCTATCGGAATATTAAACGATTCTGAAAGTTGTCTTTCCCACTGACCTACCAAATCCAGGGTCGGAGCCAAAACGAGCGTATTTCTGCTTACGAGTGAAATCGCCAGCCGCGCTACAAGCGATTTTCCCGCTCCCGTAGGCATAACGATTACGCCTTTTGAATCGTTTCGCCGCCAAAATTCTATCGCTCGCTTCTGATGGGTACGCGGTTCAAGCGGATTTTTGAAAACAAAATTCTGTTTCTCGAAAAGTTTTGCATTGTCTTCAAATTCGATTTTTTCTCTGAAAAGTTCCATAACGATATCGCCGTAATTCATAGCGTAAGCGCGATAATTTTTTGTTCGGGAATCAAACGATAAATATTTTTGAATATTTTTTATCGGTTGCCGCGAAAGTGTTATGGTGCCGTTTTCAAAATTTATTTTTAAATTCTCCATAACGGTAAAAATATTATTTTACTGTAATAAAATAAAAAGGAATTGCTTGAATGGTAACGATTGTCGATTATGACGCCGGAAATTTAACCTCGGTTTATCGAGCGCTGAAACACATCGGCGTTTCTGCGCAAATTTCAAACGATCCGCAAAAAATCGCAAGCGCCGAAAGAATTATTTTTCCCGGCGTAGGACACGCAAAATCGGCTATGGCGTCGCTCAAACAAAAAGGAATCGACGCCGCGCTAAAAAACGCTTTCGATAAAAAAATTCCGATTTTGGGAATATGCCTCGGAACACAGATAATTCTTTCGCGTTCGCAGGAAGGCGGCGTAGATACGCTCGGTTTGATCGACGGCGAATGCGTAAAATTTAATTTGACCGACAAAACGCTTAAAATTCCGCACATGGGTTGGAATAATATTAAAATCCGGCAAAAACATTTTATATTAAAAGATTTACAGGATAACGACGAAATGTATTTCGTGCATTCGTACTATCCCGTTTTACCTCAAAAAAACGTTTACGCAGAAAGCGTTCACGGAATCAAGTTCGCTTGCGCCATAGGATGTAAAAATCTTTTCGCGGTTCAGTTTCATCCGGAAAAAAGCGGCGAATCGGGTCTTAAAATTCTTAAAAATTTTTCTCTTTGGAGCGGATAATTAAAATTTTTATTTTTTTTCATGCGGAGAAAACAAAAAAATAGTATATTATTTTATGTGGTTTTGGAATTATATTAAATTTTACAAAGGAGTTTTGTAATGGTGAAAAAGTTTTTAGCGCTCGCCTTGGCGGCGACTGCGATGGTGTGGGCGGCTGAACCGGTTATGGACGGGGGAAGTTTGATTGGAGATGAGGTAAATTGGGCAGGCTTAGCCGATAATTTTGGTTCTTCCGTTTCTATAACCAGCAAGAATCCATTAATAGCAAGTTTTGAATTGGTTAAATCTCTACCTAACAAAGAAGACACTACAGAGACAAATTGGGTATGGGCTGAAGTAAGCCCCGGCTATACAGCCGATTTTTCAAATTTGGAATCCATTGAAATTGAAGGAACTTTTAGTAAATCCACAAGATTAACACTTGTTGGTATTCCTACCGGTGTAGGTGCATTTATTAATGTATTGTCAGGAACTGTAAATAAAACGATAGAAATAAACACTACAAATTTCGCTCCGAGTTGGGGTTCGACAGAAAATGCTATTGATTTGTCAAAAATGACAGGCATCAGTTTTACCAGCGGTGGAGACGAAAATTGTATTTATGAAATCAACATAACTAAATTAATATTACACACCACAGGAGGCGATAATCCGGGTCCCGGCCCCGGTCCTGGTCCTGAACCGACTGCAGAATATATTGAGTTGATAAGCGATGACGAAGAAATGCAGGAAAATTGGGAAGTTATGGGTGCAAAACTTAATAATGAAGGCGATGACACAGAGAACCTTACAGAAGCGGACGGATTGGTTATAAATTCTTATTATCCGATATTGGAGGCAAAATTGCCTTTCGGTTCATCTAATGAAACAGACGACATTTGGGCATGGGTTTCTCTTTCCAGTTATATAGCGGAATCTTTAGAAGGATTGGACTCAATTATTATAGAATATGAAGCAGACGAAGATATGGCTGTTGTAATATCAATGCCCGGCGACCATGAATTTAGCGTTAAACTTTCAAAATCAAATGTAAAAAAGACAGTAACCGCTAAAATAGGCCAATTTAGTCTTCCGAGTTGGGATAAGTGGAGCGGTTCTCTTGACTTGACGAAAGCAGACGGGATTTCTTTTGCACCTCATGAAGACGTTGAAGGTAGTGATGGGAAAATTATAACGATTAAACTTCATTCCGTTAAAGTTTACGGAGTGGATGACGAAGGCGATGATCCGTATCCGAATTCAAAACCGAAAGGCGCCATTGCAAAATCGGCTAACATTGCGGTTACGGGAATTTCGGCGGGTAAATTAGGTTTGAACGTTCCATCGACAGGTAATTACTCAATCGCCGTTTACAGCGTTGACGGCAGAATGCTTGCGCAGACAAAAGCCAACCTTGTTAAAGGTATAAACACTTTGCCTATAAACAAGAATTTGGCGCACGGTATCGCCGTCGTCCGCGTTCAGGGAGCAAACACTACGCTGATTAAAAAGATTTCAATAAGATAATTGTTGAATTTTTGGAATTCTGCAAAGAGCGAAGATTTATCTTCGCTCTTTTTGTTTACCGAATTTTATTAAGCGCCTTCCCATTCCGATAAGATTTTCTGCGATTTTTTTACAAGAATATTTACCGTGTTTTTACGGTTTTTAAAAATACTTTTAACAAGATGCGGAATTTCTTCTAAAACACCGGGAAAAACCTGCGGCATTATTGTACCTATACTCAATGTTTGCGAACACCTTTTCGGAAAAATTTTAAGTAAAATCTTATAAAACAGGCGATAAAATCCGAATTTCTGAAAAAACGGCGTCAATAAAAACCAAAGAGAAATCTTCATAACGTGTAATAACGGACATATCCAAAAATTTATATCATATACGTTCGTTTTTTGTGAAAAAACAAAGGAAAAATAAAACCAAAGTAAAAAAATTCCATATCTCTTTAAAAATAAAAAAACAGATAAAACTTTTTGATCGGTTTTTTGCGAAATAAAAATAATTAACAAAAATAAAACGATATAAAAAACATAGTTTTCAAAAACGCAAGTCGTAACAAGCGTAAATAAAACCGCAAAAATTCCAAAACCGTTGTATTCGTTTTGAAAACCGCTTTCTCCAATATCTTTTTTACCGTTAAAATTCAAAGAAACTTTATTTAATTCGTATGCCAAAAATCCCGTAATCGTTCCCGTTAATAACGAAGCGCCGGTAATTATCGGTAATTGCCAGCGCCATATAAAATTTCCGTTCATTAAAACATACAAAACGAACAACTGTGTAATATTATGAATAAGCGCGCAGAAAATTCCTATAACAATCATGCCGAATTTATTTGATTTTATCAATACGGCGCCGACGAATACGGAAGCTATTGCGGCAAAAGTTCCTAACAAAAACGGTAAAAACGAAAATCCGAAAAATAACATAAACACCCATTGACGAATAAAAATAAACGCGAGCGCGTCTAAAAACCCAAATTTATAAATCCAAACCATAACGACGGCGTGAAAAAGTCCGATTTTAAGCCAAGGTAAAACAGGAATCACAGGAAGAAATTTCTCTATTCCGGCAAGTAAAAACGCAATAACAAAAAGCGTTATTTTTTCATTTTTACTATCAGTAAGCATATACGTCTATTTTTGTTTTTTTCTTATGAATCAAAACCGCAACCTTGTTTGGAGCGCAAATAATTTGCCCGTCGCCGTCTATCGGTTTTGCGGCGACGCATATTTGATTAAGACAATTGCTTTTTATAATTTTTGCACTTTTGTTTTTAAATTCGATCTCGACGGAATTTACGGTTATTATCGTATCTTTTGTTATTGGAATTTCTATTTTTTTTTCGCCATAGTAAATTTCAAAATAATCGGATTCCTCTTTTTCAATATTGAAAAATAAAAAGAAACTTACCGCCGCGAAAATCAAAACTATAAAAAAATCGAACAAAGAAAACAATTTCATTGTTTATTCTTTATCAAGAAGCCGTTTTTCACACGCTAAGGCGGCTTTCGCTCCGTTTCCCGCAGCGATTATGGCTTGCCGATAATGCGGACTCATAACGTCTCCCGCCGCAAAAACGCCGTCAACGCTTGACATATTGTTTTTATCTGTAATAATATATCCGTTTTCGTCCAAATCTAAAAAATTTTTTAATAGTTTAGTGTTTGGAATATTGCCTATCGCTTCAAAACATCCGCTGACAGACAAGTCTGAAATTTCATCCGTATATACGTCCTTAATCTTCATTCCTTCAAGCAAATTTCCACCGTAAAATTCTACGGGTATTTTGTTATAAAGTATCTTAATTTTAGGATTTTTTATTAAATGTTTTTGCATAATTTTACTTGCGCGAAGTTTGTCTCTACGATGAATTAAATAAACTTCTTGTGCAAATTTCGTTAAATAAATCGCTTCTTCCGCCGCCGAATCGCCGCCGCCTATTACGGCGATGGTCTTATTTCTAAAAATAGGAAGCCCGCCGTCGCATACCGCACAAGCGGAAATTCCTTTCATCCAAAATTCTTCTTCGCTTTTTAATTCTAATCTGCGTACTTTTGTTCCGGTTGCGACTATAACCGCTTTTGCCGAATATTGGATTTCGTTACTGTCCGTTAAAATAAATTTGTTTTCAAATTTTTCCAATGAAATAACGTCAACCATAACGCATTTTACGCCGTTGTTTATCGCTTGCCGCCGAATCTCGTACATTAAAGTTTGTCCTTCGATCGCAGAAAATCCGGAAAAATTTTCAACCAAACTCGTTTTCATAAGTTGTCCGCCTGGTGTTCCGTCTGCGCTAAACCCTTCAAAAAGCAAAGGCTCAAGCATCGCCCGCGCTAAATAAATAGAAGCTGTATATCCCGCAGGACCGGATCCTATAACTATTACTTCTTTTTCAATCATTTTTTACCTTAACGAAACCGGCGTCTCTAAAATTTCTTTAAAAATCATCGCTTCTTTTAATGTTTTTTTATTAAGTAAAATAAGTTTATTTTTTTCAAAAATATCGGCGTTCTTTTCATTAAATTCTTTATTAAAAGAATCGTTTATCGTTTTTTTTGAATTTTCATTATTAAAATATTCTTGAATATTATAATACTTCTTTTCATCTGTTTTTCTATACGTCTTTTGACTATTACGAATTTGTTTGTGAACGTCGGAAATTTTCTTTCTTTGTTCGTTTTCTATCACGCGTTTAGGTAAATTTTTCTTTTTTAAAAAAAAATTTATGGACAATATTAATATAAAACCGATAAAATAAAAAAAATTCTCCATTACTCAACTTCTTTTTGTATCGGAATTATTTTCTTTGGCTATAGCCGAACGCATATTAGTATCGGCTTCAATATTTTTTATACGATTATAATCCATAATTCCTAAATTCCCGCTTCTAAAAGCCGCGGCTATAGCCATTGGAACTTCCGCTTCTTTTTCTACCACCAACGCTCGCATTTCTTGAACTTTAGCTAACATTTCCTGTTCTCTCGCCTGCGCCATCGCTCTCTTTTCTTCAGCCTTCGCCTGCGCTATTTTTTTATCCGCTTCCGCTCTGTCCGTTTCTAAAACGGCGCCTATATTTTTACCTACGTCGACATCCGCTATATCGATTGATAAAATTTCAAACGCGGTTCCCGAATCAAGACCTTTTTCAAGTACTCTTTTTGAAATCATATCGGGCATTTCTAATACCATTTTATGATTTTCGGCGGAACCTATCGTAGTAACGATTCCTTCACCTACACGCGCCAAAATTGTTTCCTGTCCCGCGCCTCCTACGAGTCTATCGATATTTGCACGAACCGTAATTCTGCTTGTAGCAAGCAATTGTATTCCGTCTTTCGCTACCGCGCTTACTTTCGGAGTTTCTATAACTTTAGGATTTACGCTCATTTGAACCGCTTCTAATACGTTTCTTCCGGCCAAATCAATAGCCGTAGCCCTTTCAAAACTTAAAACAATATTAGCCTTACTTGCGGCGACTAACGCTTGAATAACTCTTATCACGTTTCCTCCGGCTAAAAAATGCGCTTCCAATTGATCGCTGGTAATTTTTATATTAGCTTTTGTCGCCGTTATCATAGCGTCAACAATTAACTTTGCCGGAACTTTTCTAAATCCCATAAATACTATATTCAAAAGTCCGACGTTAGCGCCGCTTATCGTAGCCTGAAACCACAATCCAAACGGAGCGCCTATAAAAATCATAAATAAAATAAACAGAAAAATACCGACAATTATTATAATTCCGTCCATAATAAACTCCTTATATTAAAAATTCGTTCATAAATTAGTTTTTTTCAAAACTTAAATACAAATTATTTATTATAATCGTTGAAAACTTTTTAAAATTTTTTTTTATTTTAAATTATAGCGTTTTATTTAACAGATAATTAACGCTTTTTCAACAATATATTTCTTTTTCACAGTAGGCATAAATAATCTTTTCAACTATTCTATAAATAGAGATATGTTTATAAATTCTTTTATAATTATAATCAGCAGCAAATAATTTTTTATAAATTGAATTGATAACTATAGTTGAATTTAATAAAAAAATTACTTGTTTTATTTATAATGCAAATATTATTTTTAATCGAATATTACAAATGGAGTTTTTATGTCGTTTAGCGTTAATCTTAAAGAGTTTAAGAATTTACTTCAAAAAGTTTATCCCGTTGTTCCGGTTAGAACGCCGTATAATGTTTTATTTAATCTAAAGTTTGTTATAGAAGACAAACAACTTAAAGTATATGCGACCGATATCGATACGTCCATCGTCGCAAAAATAAATATCGACAGTGACGAAAATCATAAATTTGTAGTAAACGCTAAAAAAATATATGATTGGACGACTATTTCCAGTAATGACGAAAATCAAAATATTTTAATAGACGTCGATAATAATAATATAGTTCTTACAAGAGGAAAGTCAAAATCAAATTTTGCATGCGTCGACGTTAACGATTATCCTGAATTTCAAACTCTTAATAAAGATAAATATTATGAATTTTCCGCTGAAAAAATTAAATATATTTCGGGAAAAGTTTGTAATTTTTCAGCGTCCAAAGAAGCGGGAAGAAATAGAGGTTCTTTAGAAGGCGTATTTTTTGATTGTTCAAAAGAAAGATTGATAACGGTAGCGACTGACGCTAATAAATTAAGTATAATTTCTTTTAACGAATCTTTCGGATTTGAAGGAAACGTTCGTGAGATAGTTCCTACTAAACCTATAAACGAAGTTGCAAAAATAGTAGAGACATTTGGTTATGAAAGTATAAAATTTTCATTTTTTAATGAAAATATATTGTTTTTTGCAGACGATTTTGAATTGATAACAAAATTAGTAGAAGGACAGTATCCCGATTATGAAAAAGTTATTCCTAAAGAATATAGTAAGAGTTTTTCAGTTGAAAGACAAGAACTTATAAACGCTTTAAGAATTACTATGACGGTTGCCGATAAAACTAATAATTTAACTAAATTTTATTTAGAAAATAATGAATTACGTTTACATTCGGAAGATATAAACACTAATAGTAAAAGCGATGAATTTTTATATGTAGATTATCCTTACGAACAAAGTTTTATTATCGGTTTTAACGCTGTTTTTCTTATAGAAATTCTTTCCGCTATCGATACTCAAACAATAAAATTTGAATTTGTAAGCAATTTAGGCGTATCATTAATAAGACCTGTTTATTCTGAAGAAGATACAAAAAGAAATATCTTATTTTTATTAACGCCTTTAAGAATTTAATAATTAAAAATGTTCTTAACGAATATTAGTTTAATTAATTTTCGTTCTTATAAAAACTTACATGTAGAAGTACCGGAAGAAGGTTCTCTTTTTTTAGGAGAAAACGGCAGTGGAAAAACTAATTTTTTTGAAGCGTTATCGGTTGCCGTTCTTGGAAAATCGGTACGCGGCGCTCTTCTTCGTGAAATGATTTCAATTAATGAAAAAGAATCAAATATCAGCGTTTCTTTTATAAAATCTCAAATAAAAACAGTACAAAGCGTAGGTTTTTCAAAAAATAACGATATTTTTGTAAAAATAAACGATATTCTTTACAATTCTTTTTTATGTTTATATGGAAATAACGGATTTGTTTATTTTGGCGTTGACGATATTAAAACAGTTAAAGGAATACCACAGGAAAAACGACAATTTTTTGATATGATAATAAGTCAAAACGATAAAGAATATCTTCGAGATATTATAAAATATAAAAGTTTAATAAAACAACGTAATTTCATTTTATCAAACAATATGAATTATGATTTAATAGATATTTATGACAAACAAATTTCACATATCGCTATAAATATTATAAATAAAAGAAAATATTTTTTTAATGAAATTACGTCTGTCTGCGAAAGTATTTATAAAGAAATTTCCGATGACGATATAAACATAAAATTAAAATATTTATTATCGACCGAATGTTCAACAGAAATAGAATATTATAATTTTCTTAAAGATAATTTGAATAAAGATAGGGATTTTAAATTTACTACGGGCGGAATACATAGAGATAATTTTGAGTTTCGTACCGAAAATTCAAAATTAATTTCGTTTGGTTCTCAAGGACAATGTAAATCTGCGGCGATTGCATTAAAAATAGCGGCGGTAAAATATTTATCAAAAACTGAAAAATCTCTTATAATAGTGATAGACGACGCTTTTTCCGACTTGGATATTTCACGCAAGCAAAAGTTTTTTAATATTTTAAACAAAAGCGGACAAATTTTTATTGCTATTCATAGTAAAAAAGAATTAGATTATTATCCGATTATCAATTATTTTGAAGTCAGTAAAGGACAAATGAAATGCTTCCGAAAGTAGAAATAAAAAAAAGATATTCTATCGCAGAATATAAAATTTCAAATCGTATTAATGCGGCGATAGAAAATTTAAAAACAAAAAAACCTAAAATAGAAGAAAGAATAAAAAAAATTTATGAAAACGCGGTCGGTAAAGAAATATCTGAAATTACGTCAATCGTTAAATATCAAAATAAAGAATTAACGGTAAAGGTTAAAAATACGGTTTGGAAAAATGAATTATTATTTAAAGAAAAAGAAATAAAAAATTTAATAAATTCTAATGAAAACCAATTTTTTATCGTAGATAAAATTATTTTTAGGTAATATATAAAGAGGAAAATGAAAATGGAAACGCTTTTAAGTATAATTCCCACAATACTTTTATTTTTTTTTATGTCGTTTATTTCTATTTATCTTATAAGCGACAGCAAACTCGCCCAGTTTTTTATAGATGTTCCCGATAAAAGAAAAGTCCATAGCATAGCTATTTCCAGAATCGGCGGATTTTGTATAATAATCGGGTTTTTTTTAACTATAATTACTTTGTTGATTTTTAAAAGTTCTGTTTTTTCATTTTGGCTTAACGAAAGCGTGGGAAAATCTATAATTTTATCGGCGGCGGTGATATTAATTTTAGGATTTTTTGACGATACGACTATTTTTGAAGTAAGCCCGTATCAAAAAATAGCGGTTCAATTTATTTTGGCGGCAATAATAGTTTTAGTTTTTGGACTTTATATTTCAAAAGTTACTTTTCTTGGACGAATTTATAACCTCGGATATTTTGGCCCTATTTTAACAATAATTTGGATAGCGGGCGTTATGAACGCTTTTAATATCGTTGACGGAATTGACGGCTTATTAGGAAGTTTGACGCTTATTTCTTTAGTTTTTGCAACCGGTTTGTTTTTATTTGTGGGAGCGGACCGATACATGATAATAACAATTCCTTTAATTGCCGTAATTTTAGCTTTTTTAAAATATAATTATTCTCCCGCTACAATTTTTGCCGGAGATTCCGGTTCTTTATTTTTTGGTGCGATAGCGGCTATAATTTCTGTAAAAGTAGGAGTCGTCGCCAGTGAAAAAATAGAAACGATTTCCGTTTTTTATATAGTCGCATTACCGGTTATTGAAGTTTTTATATCAATGATAAGAAGATATGCCTACGGTTCAAAAGAAGAAAAATCTACAAAAGAAAAAATAAAAATGATGATGATGCCGGACAATCGTCATATGCACCATAGGCTTGTAAACAAAGGATATAGTCACGAAAGAACGCTGTTTTTTTTAGGGTCTATATCAATTTTGTTCGCTTTGTGTTCCGTGATAATAAATATTTCTTCAAATTATATAGTAAAAATTTTGATTATTTCATATTCGATATATGTTTTTGTTCGTGTACTTGATTATTTAGATTTTGGAAAAAAAGCAATGTTTAAGAATAAAATAAAAAACGTCGGTATAGAAAAATATATCTTTGTTTTTACCGACAATAATTGTTTTGATAAATCGTTATATTTAGCGGCTTCAGACAAATATTGTATAGAAAAATTTACGACGATTTACAAAGAAAGTAAGAAAAAAAACATTGAAAGTTTTATTATTTACAACGATAAGGACGATTTTATTGAACGCGATATTCACAAGATACATGAAATTAGAGAATTATTTAATACGGCGATATTTTTTATATCGTCCGCCGATAATCTTAAAAAGTATTATAAAATTTTTAAAAGTGAAAAGAAAGTTTATTTAGTTCAAAAACCGATAGACGTTGCGATGTTAATTCACAACATTGATAAAATTTCATATTTTGGTAACAATTTAGAAAATGTTTCCTTTAATAATGAATACCAACACGTTCAAAAGGAGATACGGTAGTAAAATGCTTCAAAAAGTAAAAGACAGACAAAAGGTATTAATTTTATCTAAAGAAAAAGAAATAGAGAACGATATTTGTATAATATTAAGTTCACACGGATATTCTATAGATATTACCGAAAACGAAATTGAAGCGGAAGAAAAAATAATTTATTATAAACCGTCTATTTTCATCGCAGACATTAATTTACTTCCGGAATATCCGGAAAAAATTCTTTCCGTTTTTAATAAGGCGCGTAAAATTCCGACGTTTTTAATTATAGAAGACGGAAAATTGAAAGAAAAACAGAATAGATTTTTGGAATATAGCGATGAAATTTTGCAATTTCCTTTTAATGAGGATAATTTATATCACAAAATAAAAAAAGCCGTCAATTATAACAGGATTGTTCATGATAATGAATATTATGAAGGTATATTTTTAGTAATTAAGTTATTTTTTCCGCTTTTAGTTTTATTTTTGTTTGTAATTACCTTGCAGTAAAACTATAATTTTCTATAATATTTTTCAATTCGTCTATAAATATAAAAATATCGTTTTCAGATAAACTTTCGGATAAACTTACGCGAACGCTTGATTTTGCTCGGTTTATATTGTTTGTAATAGCTTTTATAACATAGCTCTCGTTATTTTTTTTTGACGAACAGGCGGAAACGGTTGAAACATAAATTTTTTTTTCGGACAAAGCGCGAAGAATTGTTTCGGATTTTAAATTTTTTACGCTGAAATTTATTATAAACGGTGAATTGTTTCTTGGAGAATTTATTTGAATTTCAGGAATATTTTGCAGATTTTCAAACAGAACGTTTTGAAAACGCGAGACTTTCTCATAATTTTCTTTTTGAGTTTTTATAACGGTTTTTACCGCTTTTGCCAAAGCTACGGCGCCGGCAAGATTTGACGTTCCCGCTCGAAGTCCGAATTCTTGCGCTCCTCCAAGCAAAAGGGGAGAAAGTGAAACGTTTTTGCGAAAAATCGCCGCGCCGATTCCTTTGACACTTTGGATTTTATGGCCGGAAAACGAAACCGCGTCAATTTCAGAATCGTCAAGATTTGTGTTTAATTTTCCGACGCTTTGTGAGAAATCGCTGTGAAAAAATATGTTTCGGTTTTTTTCTTTTACCGCTTTTGCAATTTCAAAAACGTCGTTTATAGAACCGATTTCGTTATTCACATGCATAATTGAAATCAAAATGGTATCGTTTTTAACGGCGTTTCTTATTTGTTCGACCGAAATCATTCCGTTTTGATTTACCGGCAGAAATTCAACGTAAAAACCTTCTTTTTGAAGATAAAACAAAACTTCGCGAATAGACGGGTGTTCGATATTTGAGGAAATTATATGTTTTTTTCCGTTTTTATTCAAATTTTCAACGCTTTTTATTATAAAATTATTACTTTCTGTCGCCCCAGACGTGAAAATTAAATCGTACCGTTTTTTTGTATCAAAGTTTTGTAAAATATTTTTTCTGGCTTCTTGTAAAACCGCTTCCGTTTTTATTCCTTCGTCGTGAAGAGAGGCGGGATTCGCCCAAAATTTTGTATTGACTTCCAAAAAAACGTCTAAAACTTCTTTTGAAGGTTTAGACGTAGCCGCAAAATCAAGATAAATCATTTTTGCTTAACTTTCTTTCGGAACGTCTATGATTACGTCTTTTTCTTTTTGACTTTCCGTTAGCGTAAGTACGTCTGCGCCGAATTCGGTTATTAAAATCGTATGCTCAAACTGCGCCGAAAGCGAACCGTCTTTAGTCCTGACGGTCCATCCGTCTTTTTTGTCGGTCGTTACACGCCAATCGCCGGCATTTATCATAGGTTCAATCGTAAAAGTCATTCCAGGTTGTAAAATTATATTTTTGTTTTCAGAATTTTGATGATGCAAAACCGTAATATCCTCGTGAAATTTATTTCCTATGCCGTGTCCGGTGTATTCGCGAACTACGGAACAGCCCGCTTTTTTGACGATAGGCTCAATAATATCTCCGACAATCGACAGCGGAAGCCCCGGAGCGACGCCGTTTATCGCCGCAATTATCGCTTCACGCGCCGTCAAAACAAGATTTTTTGCGACGGGATCTACTTTTCCGATGAAAAACGTTTCGTTTTGATCGCCGAACCATCCGTCAACATTTGTTGTTAAATCAATGTTTACAATATCGCCGTCAAGTAAAAATTCTTTATCGTTTGGAATCCCGTGACAGACAATATCGTTTCGCGAAATACAACAAGATTTGGGAAACTTGTTATAATTGAGCGTTCCCGGAATATGCCCGTGTTCTATGGTGTAATTATGCACTAATCGGTTTATTTCTCCGGTGGAAATTCCCGCTTTTACGAACGGACGGATATAATCCATCAATTGAGCGTTGAATTTGCCGGCGATTTGCATCTTTTCAATTTGTTGAGGGGTTTTTATGAAAATTTTTTTATTTGCGGCGCCAAATTTCAGCGTATCTTTGTTTATACAGCAATGTTTAAATTTTTTTCCGCTTCTACACGGACACGGTTCGTTTCGTCCCGTCATGTTTTTTGTTCCAATCTGCTTTTTTTTAAACAAAAACTAAATATTTTTTGTGCATGTTTTATTGCCATTATCAACTTCGTTCATATAATAAAATTCCTTCTTGTGCGATTTTTTTTCAAGTGTAGGTAAATTTTTTCTTTCTTCAAATTTGCTTTTACTATTCGCTAAGATGTCGTAAGGCGTATTTATACCTTTTGTTTTTCCCAATTTTTTGTGAATTTTTTGAATTGTGTATATTGGATGTTTTTTTGAGTCCCGCAAAACAACCCAGAAATCATAATCACTGTTTTTATTCGGATTACCGTAAGCGAAGGAGCCAAAAAGATAAATTTTTTCACAATCTTTTACAACATCTAAAATTACGTTTTTTATCAGCAAAATTTCATCATTTATCTTCACAGACTAACCTCTTCCTTGTAACTTTAATCGTTTCCCGTTAATTTTCGGATATTTAATCTGTTATTTCATTACGTTGCTGACGGTAGTCGTAACTAACGCCATGGTTGATACTATGGTCGCCAACACGCTGACAATTAGTTGTGGATTTTTTTCACGCGGCGGCAATCCGTCAACTACAAAAATTTCAGAACCGGCGTTTACCGTGTTTCTGGTACGTAATTTTACCTGTCTAACTTCACCGTTTGCACGCATAACGTAAATCACCCCTCTTTTTCCAAGAAGCGTTAATCCTCCGGCGCGATTTATATAATGTCCGATCGACTTATTTTCTAGGTATTTCGTAGCGGTCGGATTGTTTACGCTTCCGATTATATTTACTGTTTTTGGCAGTGTCGGAGCAAAAATACTGTCACCGTGTTCGAGAATGATATTTTCATTTTTATTGTTTTTTGTGAACAGAGAGTAGAAATCAATACCGACCCTTCCTATACTGTCTTTACTTCTTTTAAAAGTCACCCCTTCCAAATATGCGCTTTCTTTAAACCCGCCCGCTCTTTTTATTAAATTAAAAACGGACTCTTTTTCGTCAATTTTAGCATAATATCCCGGGAAACAAAACTCCCCGTCTAAATAAACAATTTCTTGCGGTTTCTTTTTTGCATCCTTACGAATAAAAATGACATCCGCGTGTTTGAGTTCGTTTGTGCTTAATTTAAAAAAGTCCGCCGAGATATTAATTCGTTCGTAATTAATTTTGTTACCTTTGTTAATGTTTGAACTGACAATTCGCGAAATTTCAACCGTATCCTGATACGCTTCTTGTGTAAATCCGCCAGCCAAAAGTATAACATCTTGAACGGTCATTCCTTCCCGTAGAAAATATTTACCCGGATTTTTTACTTCGCCATAAACTTCTATAAATTCTTTTTGCAAAAAATCCCAAATCGAGGATATTTTTACGACATCCCATTTTTGCAGCGGTAAATCATATTGAGGTTCTCCGTCCAAAATTTTTTTTATATTTGCCGAAAGCGTTTCTTTTTTCATGTTTTCGTGTGTCCGGAGAATTACGACTCTGTCGCCAAAAAACTCTTCAAGCACTCCGCCGGCCCGCTCTACGAGATCGCTGATTTTCATTCCTTCTTCAAAACTCCAAAATCCAGGTCTTTTTATTGCGCCTTCAATCGACACGGTGTTGTCTAATTTATCGACAAAATCAATAAAAACGTAATCGCTTTTTTGCGGATAAAGTTTTACAACCTCTTCTTCTTTCAACGTATAACTTTGTCTTTCTATTCCCGGGTCCGTGCGTTCTACGGTCATGTTTTTTGTGAACGCTTCCGGCAGAAGTCCGCCGCAGAACTTAAACAAATCCGCAAAAGTTTCTCCGTCTTTGAGCTCGTATTGAGCGGGACGCCTAACCGCACCGTCGATCGCCACCCGTTTATCAACAGGATTTACCAAAATTACATCGAAATCGGCGAGCGGAGTCGTGTCGGTAATTTTTCCCGTCAAAAAATAGCCGTATAAATCCACACTATCAGTTTTGTCTGCACCGCTTCTGCGAATAACGACATTTCTAAGCGATGCGTTTTCGGTAGGTCCGCCCGCTTTTGCAATCGCCGAAATTACACCAGCCGTTGACGGAATAAGATAATTGCCCGGAAACTGTACTTCACCGACGACAATTATACTTTTTTGACGGAGATTTCCCGTAGTTACATCGACAAAAGTCGTGGCGTTTGCCGCACCGTTTTTTACCCCCGAATAAATCTTTGAGAATTTTTGCAACAACGTTTTTTTCACATCTTTTATAGAAAGTCCCGCTACGTTTATCTGCCCTATTCCCGTAGGCGTAATAGTTCCGTTTCTGCCGACAATCAACGATTCCGTGATTTGTACGTCACCCCAGATTTGTATAATTATTTCGTCGCCAACCCCCAATTTATAGTCAAAATTCACAGGTCCGATATTTGGCGCAACCAATAACTCGGTCGCCATATAGAAAAAATCTTCTCCGAAAACTTTCAACGAATCTTTGAATAATTTTCTATTCAATCGTTCGAAATATTTAGTTTCGTTAGCAAAATCGTCAAAAAACAACTGTTTTTTTGCCGTATCAAGATTCATTTTTATAGCGGTATCGCCGTATGCCACGCGTAAACTATCTACTAAACGCAACGAATCTGCGTGCCATCGCATCAAAATACTGTCGTTTCTGATTCTTTCAAGCGTTTCTTCCCTAATTTTTAACAGTTCGTTGCTTGGAAGACTATTAAGCGTCGTGTTTTGACCTTGAAGATTTATTGTAGAGATTCCCGTTTGTTGCGTCTTGAGCAAAGTTTGAGGCTGTTCGGACAACAGCGACTGTTGTGCAAAAACCGCAAACATAGAAACGAAAATTATCGTTATAGTTTTTTTCAAAATAACCTCTTCTTTATATTGATGAACGAATTTATACGGAAAATACTTTTTGGAGCATTGCTTTGTGTAGAACGATATTATTTTCTTTTCAAAAATGAGTAAAAAACGAAATAAATAAATTTAAGTTTGTCCAAAAGCCGGATTTGTAGATATTTATAAACGGTTTTCTTTCAAATGTTTCACGTGAAACATAAAAGGGTAAAATGAATTGTGAAATTATAGTTGTCGGCGGCGGGCACGCGGGAGCGGAAGCGTCGATTGCCGCGGCGAAATGCGGATGCTCGGTTCTACTTATTACAGGCAATACGGATTTTATCGGTGAAATGCCTTGCAATCCGGCAATCGGCGGTGTCGCAAAAGGGAACATCGTTCGTGAAATCGACGCTTTGGGTGGAATTATGGCGAAAGCGGCGGACCGAGCGGGTATTCAATTCAGGATGCTCAACAAGAGTAAAGGAGCGGCGGTTTGGGGTCCTCGGTGCCAAACCGACAGGTTTTTATATCGACAAATTATTCGAGAAGAGATTGAAAAGTTTAAAAATATTATGATTTTACAAGATATGGTTTCGGATATTGTTACCGATGAAAAATCCGTACGCGGAGTGATTACCGAGCGCGGATTGAAAATAAATTCAAAAGCGGTGATAATTACCGCAGGTACTTTTTTGAACGGGCTTGCCCATATTGGTTCAAACCAAATTATCTGCGGTAGAAACGGTGAATTGGCTTCAACAAAATTAAGTGAAAATATTCAAAAATTGGGAATAAACGCTGGGCGGCTAAAAACAGGAACATCAGCTAGAATCGATAAAAATTCTATAGATTTTTCGGTTTTGCAAATTCAAAAAGGCGATGAAAACCCGCAGCCGTTTTCTTTTTCCACCGATTTTTCGCTGAACAATTCGGCGGTTTGCGGTGTCGTAAAAACCAATGCGCAAACACATAAAATAATTATGGACAATATCGACAAATCGCCGCTTTACGGATTAAAAACGATAGTTGGAGTCGGTCCTCGCTATTGCCCGTCAATTGAAGATAAACTTATGCGTTTCGGTGAGAGAGAAGGGCATTCGCTGTTTGTTGAACCGGAAGGATTAGGCCGCCGTGAAATGTATCTTAACGGATTCTCGACTTCACTGCCCGCAGACGTGCAAATAAAAATGGTACAATCGCTTAAAGGTTTTGAAAATGCGAAAATAATAAAGCCTGCTTATGCGATAGAATACGATTATTTTGAGCCGATACAGTTGAGTTTGTCTTTGGAATCCAAAATCGTACCGAATTTGTATTTCGCCGGACAGATAAACGGGACGTCGGGTTATGAAGAGGCTGGGGGACAGGGACTTATTGCGGGACTTAATGCGGCGCTGAAGATTCTTACAAAAGAACCTTTTATTTTACGAAGAGATGAAGCGTATATCGGCGTTTTGATTGACGATTTGGTTTCAAAAGGGACGCAGGAGCCGTATAGAATGTTTACGGCGCGAGCGGAATATCGTTTATTGCTTCGACAGGATAATGCCGACGAGCGTCTTATGTCCAAAGCGTTTGAGTTAAAACTTGTTTCACGTGAAACATTTGAACGTCGGGAAAATGTTTGGAAGAAAAAAGAAAAGTTGAAGCGGGAAATTCATGACACCGTTGTTTGTGCGGATATTTGGAATAAAAGTTATGAACCGATAAAAGAAAATACCCATGCAGATAATTTATTAAAACGTCCTAACGTTAATATAAAAAACATTGCCTCAAGTTCCGATTTGGATATTTCGCAATACGATGACGAAGTCTGTTTATCGGCGGAATTTGATATTTTTTATGAGGGTTTCATCGTTAGACAGAAAGAAATGGTTGAAAAAACAATACGTTATGAAGACGCAAAAATTCCTAACTCGCTTGATTATAACAAGATAATAGGGCTTTCTGCAGAGTCTAAAGAAAAACTGAAAAGAATAAAACCGCAAACAATCGGACAAATTTTAAGAATTTCCGGCGTAAGTCCCGCAGACGCTTCCGTCGTTTTAGTATATTTGTCTCAAGAAAACGAAAAGGTTTTTCGTGAAACGTCAATTGACGAAAAAGCGGAAGGAGATTTGCGGCAAAAACATGAAAATTATTAGCGTGTTAAATCAGAAGGGCGGCGTAGGAAAAACAACGACAGCGGTGAATTTGGCGTCGTGTCTTGCGGCGTCGGAAATAAAAACGCTTCTTATTGACATGGACGCTCAAGGAAACGCAACAAGCGGAATCGGCGTAGAAAAAGACAGTATAGATATTTCTGTTTATGACGTCCTTTCTGCAAAAGAAAACGACAGTTTAACAATTGTTGACGCAATAATTCCGTCTAAACATTTTGAACATCTTGATATAATTCCGTCAAGCCCCGATTTGGCGGGAGTTGATTTAGAATGGGCGAATAAAATATCTCGTGAAAGAATTCTTTCTTCTCATATTGAAAAATTAAAAGAACTCACTTTAGACAAGCAATATGATTTTGTAATCATTGATTCGCCGCCGGCGCTTAGCACCGTAGTAATAAATATACTTACCGCCTCAAATTCGGTGTTGATTCCGATACAGTGTGAATATTACGCCCTTGAAGGACTTACGGAACTTTTAAACACCATTAGAATGGTGCAAAAAAGTTTAAATAAAAACTTGGAAATAGAAGGCGTTTTACTTACTATGTATGATAGTCGTTTAAATTTATCCAGACAGGTGGCCGACGAAGTAAAAAGTTTTCTTACCGATAAAGTTTTTGAGATCGAGATTCCAAGAAACGTGAAGCTTTCGGAAGCGCCGTCTTATGGAAAACCAATAATTAAATACGACGTTGATTCGACAGGCTCTAAGGCGTATATAGATTTGGCAAGAAAAATTATTGACAGCGGCGGTTTAAAATGAGTAGAAAAGCGCTGGGAAAAGGTTTAAGGGAATTATACGGAGGAATAACGGAGGAAGAATATTTTGAAAGCAAAAATTCTCCTCAGACGGCTATTTCCATTTCTCTTGTTTCACCGAATCCGTTTCAACCGCGAATAGATTTTAATAACGAGGCGATAGAAGATCTTGCAAAAAGTATAAAAGAACAGGGATTGCTGTTACCGGTTGTGGTGCGTCGAACTATAGACCAGAAATATCAAATAATTTCGGGAGAACGAAGGTTTAGAGCGTTGAAATTATTAGAAGAAACCGAAGTTCCCGTAATAGTCCGTGAAGATGTTGACGACAAACGAATGCTTGAATTAGCGCTGGTAGAAAATATTCAACGCGAAGATCTTAACGAGATAGAGACGGCGTTGTCTTACAAAAAATTGATAGAAGACTGTAATTATTCACACCAGGAATTGTCTGACAAACTTGGGAAAAGTAGAACTTTAATTACGAATACGTTACGACTTTTAAAACTACCGGAGCAAATCCAAGCGATGTTACGCAATAAGCAGATTTCTACAGGGCACGCCCGTGCGTTGCTTGGAATCGAAAATCCGGTTTTACAGGCTCAGTTGGCGCAGGAAGTAATAAAAAAGTCGCTTTCGGTTAGAGAAATTGAAAAAAAAATATCACAACATTTAAGCAACGGTTTACAGAAGAAAAATTTGGAAGAAAAAGTATTTACTCTGTATGACAAATATGGCCCTGTGTTGTCGGATATAAATAAAATGCACGGATTTAAGTTGTTTGTCGTCGAAGCAAAAGATTCAAGCGGCAAAATAGAAATAGAGTTTAATAACGTAGAGGAATTTGAAAAGATAATAGCTTTTTTAAGTAAGGAGAATTATGAAAAATAAAATTAAAGAAATAATTATTATCAGGGAAAATATAGATACGCTTCCCCAAGTTTTTAAGATAAACGGGGTTATTAGATTTATATTAAAAACGTTTATTGTAATTATTTTTATATGGACGGTGATTTTGATTTTGGGGTGGTCATATATAATTCAAAGAGTTGTTTTTTATGAAGAGATAAAAGTTAAAAACGATTCGTTGGTTTTGCATTCTCGACAAATTGACACGTTAAGAATAAGTATTGCCAAGGCAAATCGACTTTTTGAGTATTTTAAAATGATTTCGTCTTTTGACGGTAAGAACGATTTGCCTGCAATAAATAATTATATGAAAGATACCGTTACTATTTCGCAGAAACCAATTGCTGTTGTGCAGAAAGAATTTAAAGAAATTCCGCAAATTCGTCCAGTTACCGGCGTTATAAGCAAAACATTCAGTAAGTCGGAACATGAAGGAATAGATTTTGTATCGGCGCTTAGAAGTCCGATAAGAGCGACGGCGGACGGGATTGTTAAAAAAGTTTATTTTAGCGACGATCTTGGTAATGTAGTGATTTTAAAACACAGTAACGATTATGAATCGCTTTACGCGCATTGTCAGGAAATTATTGTGAAAGAAGGGGAAAATGTTGTACAAGGCGAAACTATTGCATTTGTTGGTAATAGCGGAAATTCAAAAGGAGCTCATTTGCATTACGAAGTACGAAAAAACGACAAAACAATAGATCCGGAACAATTGTTTTTGTAAAAAATTAAAGAAAGGATAGATAGAATGGTACAAAACGGTAGCAGCAGCATAACGTTATTAGGCGCAGGAGCGTCTTTTGAGGGGAAAATCACTTCTCCGCATATGGTTCAAATATATGGGAAGTTTTCCGGTGAAATTCATACGAGCGATTCGGTCGCAATTGGACGCGACGGTGCCGTAGTTGCGGATATTACTGCGAAATCGGCGCAAGTCGGAGGAAAAGTTCAAGGAAATTTGATTTGTAAAGAGCAGGTGGAGCTTCAAGAACACTCAGAGGTTCGTGGAAATATTACCGCTAAAGAACTAGTAATTAAAAAAGGCGCAGTATTTCACGGAAATTCATCAATGTTACAAGCTACCGACGCCAAAAAAGTCGATAACAAAACGATAGAAAGCAATCCTAGTTAACTTTTATATTTGTTTTGTAAAAATATACATTCCAATTGATCCGGCGGTAGAAACGTTTAACGATTCTACCGCGTTTTTATTGTAAGGAATCGTAAAAAAGAAATCTGTAGCCAATTTTAATTTATCTGAAATTCCGTTTCCTTCGTTTCCAAGCGCAAGGATGATTTTTTCATTTTTTAAAGACGAAATTTCGCTTTTTCCGTCTAAATCGGCGGCTACCAAACGGTAATTTAGATTTTTCAGGGTATTTATGCATTCAAATATGTCTTTTTTGAAAATTATATCTAAATTACAGATTGCGCCGCCCGTTGAACGAACGACTTTCGGAGAATAAACATCAGCGCATCCTTGGCTCAAAATTACCGATGAAAATCCGAACGCCGCCGCACTGCGAATGAGATTTCCTACGTTACCCGGGTCTTGAATATTTTCGAGTAAAAGCACGTTGCCTGTTATTTCGTCGATATTTTTTATTTTTGGAAATTCAACAACAGCGATTACTCCGCCGGGATTTTTACTGTCGGTGATTTTACATAATTGTTCATAATTTATTATTCTTACGGAAATATTTGTTTCAAAATCAAGCGGCTCTACGGTAAGAATTTCCAAAATTTTCGTTTTGTTTGACAAGGCAAACTGTTTGACCTGCCTTACTCCTTCTACTGTAAAAACCCCATTTTCTTTCCGTCCTTTGCCGGTCAAAAGTTTTTGATAATATTTTATCGAAAGTTCGTTTTTCATAACAAGTGCGTTCCGTTGTCTAAAAAAATAGTTTGCCCTGTTATGTTTTCACAGTTCCATAAAAAATCTATAGTTTTAGCGATATTTTCGTTTGAAATTTTGGTTTTCAAAATTTCTTTTTGCAAAGCGTGTGAATTTGACGGCGTAATTTCTTCTTCAAGCATTCCAAGAGCAATGGCGTTTATGCGTATTTCGGGAGCGAAAAGCAATGCCGATTGTTTTGTGGTTTCCATAAGAAATAATTTTGAAATTCTGTAATTTTGATATGTTTCGTTGAATCTAAAAATATTTCCGTCAAGAATGTTTATAATATTTCCTTTTTTTACAATTTCAACGTATTTTTCACTTAGCGATAATGCTGTGAAATCGTTTATCTGCATGATTTTCAGCAAGTTATGAATGTTTTTTAAATTTCCTTTTTCAAAGATAGCCGCGCAATTAACCAAACCGCAGAGATTTTCTTTATATTTTTGCATAATTTCATAAATTTCAGGGAGTTGTGAGTTAAAATTCGCTTTCAGCAAAAAAATATTTTTTCTAAGATTTTGATTTTTATTGAAAAACTCTTGCAAAACGTTTTCATTTTTGTTAATGTGCGCTATAACGAAAAACCCTTTTTTCAAAAAAACTTCCAGAATTTTTATTCCAACTTTTCCACTCGCACCGGTGACGATTACCGCTCTTTTTTGCATTTTATACAATCAATATTTTTGGTCGGCAAATTCAACCCATCCACCCGCTTTTACAAGCGCTTCGTCGAATTCGCTTAAATCAAACGAGACGGATAGTTTTTCTTGGTTATTTACCGAAAATGAGAGTTTATGGTTTTCAACATCGATTTCACAATCGACTTTTTCTTTTTGAAGCGTAAAGATTTTATTGATTTCTTGTTTCGGTAATTCTATGGCGAGCATTCCGCCGTTGAACATGTTTTGTCTGAAAATTCGTGCAAAATTTTCTGCGACAACTGCGAAAATATCATTTACTTCCAGCGCCCATGCGGCATGTTCACGAGAACTTCCGCAGCCGAAATTCTCTCTTGTAACAATGACTTTCGCCTGTTTGAGAGCGTCGCTTTTTTGGTTAAATCCGTCAAGTTTTAAGTCTTCAAGCAAATACGGTTTTAGCGCTTCTTTGCTGATTTCCGTCAAATATTTTGCCGGAATTATCTCGTCTGTGTTAATGTCGTTTCTATCCAAAAATAAAACTTGTCCGCCAAAAATTTTCATAAAAAGTCCTTTCAGAACATCAATAATTCCGGTAAAAATAATATCTGCAGTTTAGCGCCTTACAACTTTTCTTACGGTTTTAGTAAATAAATCTTTTATGTCAATTATTTTGAAAAATTGAAACATAATCGCAGAGAACGTTATTGCAGGAAAAGAAATAAGGCAAACTCGCAAAATACGAATAAACATAAATTCACGGATAATTCTTATCGTGCAAAATTCAATAATTACAACTACGGCAGCGATAAGAATCGCGATTAAGACCGGTTTGACGGCGGAAAGCAGTTTTGTGTGCGGATAAAATTTATGCCAACGCCAAACGGTTAAGATCGTTGCGATCGCTGAAAATACCGAAGTAGCGGACGAAATCCCTATAATTCCCCAAAGATCGCTTAAAATTTTGTAAAAAGGAATCGACAAAATTAATGAAACGGTAGATATTATCAACGGTGTTTTTGTATTTTTTATTGCATAAAAAAGTCTTTGCAAAATAATTACCGCAGATAAAAAAAAGATTCCCGGTAAATATCCGATAAGCGCTTTTGAAGTTAGGATTACAGATTGCGAATCAAACGCTTTTCTTTCAAACAAAAGTGAAATTATATCTCCTGAAATCGGGTAAATCGTCGCGGTAATTATTATGATTATTGTAGTGGTTTTTACAAAAATCGGAATTAAAAAATTCTCCATTTCATCATATTTTTTTTCTTTTGCTTTTTCTGATAAAAACGGATAAATCGTTCCGGCTATAGAACTTCCGAACAATACAACGATAATCATAACTATTTTATAAGCGTAATTTAGAGCGACGATAGCGCCTTGTCCGTTTTCAATTCGCGAGCCGAAAAATCTGAACGTAAATTCATTTGAAAATGTAATTCCTAATCCAAGCGCAAGCGGAATCGTTTTGTAAAACCACTGTAAAAAATCTTTGTCTTTGATATTGATGTATGGCGAATATTTTATTGAAAATCGTTTTGCCCCAAAAAATTGAATTAATGTGTGTCCGACGAACGCTCCAAAAAGGACTCCCCAAGAAAATCCGGCAATACCGATAAATTTAAAAAAAACAAGTCCGAAAATTATTATTATCGTGTCATAAACTATTGGTGCGAGAGCCGAAAATTTATAATTTTTGTTTGCTTGTTGAACGCCTATAAAAATTGCCCCCCAAAAGAAAAACAATTGCGCAGGCAAAACAATTCGTGTAAGTTTAACCGTTAGTTCAAACGTTTGAATATTTGTCGTAATCGAATTTCCTGCAAGAATTTTTACAAAAAACGGTGTTGCAAAAAAACAAATCAAAAGAACCGAAACAAAAACAATAGTTCCTATTGTAAAAATATTTGAAAAAAATCGGTTTTGTTTTTCCTGATTATCGGATAATTCTTGAAAAATCGGAATAAATGCGATTGATAAAGCGCTTCCGGCTAAAAGGTGGTTTACCAAATCCGGAAGAATAAAGGCAAACGTGTAAGCATCGCCGTCGGATGAAGTGCCTACCGTTGAGGCGAAAACAACAACAAGCAAAAAACCTATAATTTTGCTCAAAACGTTCGATGAAAAAACGACAAAAATCGCCGAAGAACTTGTTTGTTGAAGATTTTTTTTCATAAAGTTTTTATTTTCCGTCTAATATCCCGTATAAAGTATTACAAACACTAAAATTTTACATAAAATAATATTCTGCATAAATTATTTTACTGAATATGCTTTTGTATCCTTTAAAAACAAATAACTCATAGGGTTTTTTATGATTAAAATGTTTTGTGCACATACGAAAGAGATAGATGACGCGGACGTTGCAGTAAACGATATTCTTTCGCAGATTAAAGCCGATAAAAACATTCTTAGAAATTCAATAGGAATTATTTCTTGTTGTTCGGAATTTGCGCAAACAGGCGTTTTAAAAGCGATATGCAAAACACTTCCTTTTACGACGGTTGGAACGATAACGCTGGCAAGCGGAATTAATGCCGGTAACGGACAACTTGTATTATCTGTTTCCGTTATAACCGCCGATGACAGTTTTTTTGTTCCGTTGCTTTCGGACAAAATAGACGATAAACAAGAAAATATAGTAAAATTTTGTCAGGATTCAAAGAAGAATATTCCTGAAAATTCAAAAATGATTCTTACTTTTATTCCGGTTAATCCAAATTCGTCAATGACTTCCGAAACAATTTTAAATTTAATAGATGACGCGGAAGCCGACATTCCGATTTTCGGCGGCGCAGCCTCGTCGTTGGACGTAAAAGAATCGGCGGAAGTAATTTTTAACGGAGATGTTTATAATGACCGTTTTGTTTTTGTGGCGGTAAGCGGGGAAATAAATCCGAAATTTGTTCTCAGCGAAATTTTTCCTCAAAAGACGGTACAGGAAAGATGGATTGTTACCGAAACCCACGGGAATTTAATTGCCAAAATAAACGGCATAGATTTTAGGAAATTTGTTGAGAATTTAGGCGGTTCGCACTCTTTATTGGAAAAAAATAGTTTTGATATTGTTCCGTTTTGGTTTGATTTCAGCGGAATAAACAAACCTGTTGCGCGAACTATCAGTATGGTTACGGAGAACGGGTTGGGTGTTTGCAGCGGAAACGTTCCTATAGGCGTAAGCGTATTTATAGGAAACATTTCAAAAAAAATGATCGTTGAAACAACAAAAACCGTTTCTAAAGAGATTTATCGACACAAAGAAATCAACGGTGTTTTGTTTTTTTCCGGAAAAGAAAGATTTTTTGCATTGGGTGCAAATTATAACAATGAAATGTATATGTTGGAAGAATTGTTGGAAAAAATTCCTTTTCATGTCGTATATTCGCAGGGAGGATATTGTTCGGATTTCTCAAAAAACAAAGAAGGCCGCTTTCTCAATTATTCGTTGTTAGGATTTGTTTTTTGAGGTTATTATGGTGGAAAAACAAAAAGAAATAGAAAAACTTAAATTAGAAATAAAACGGTTAAAAAGAGTTATCGATGTATATGAACGCGATATAAAAAGAGAAGAAAAAGTAGAATTTGCTTACCAAACGCTTGAAGAAATTTTGGATAAGCAAAAGATACAAGCGTTGGCGTACATGGAACTTCTGCTTAATTGCGCCAAAGATATGATAGTGTTTATGGATAAAAGCGGACGAATTGTTTATTGTTCGGAATCGTTTCTTAAAAGCGCTCGCATCAAAAATCGCGGACTTATATATGGTCGTCATTGTACCGAAGTTTTTGGCAGAATGCTTGGTGCAGATTGGGTTGCGAAAATTAGAAAAGAAATTTTGAACGCAATGAAAGAAAATACGCCCACGGTACTTTGTGAAATCGCCGATGTAAAAATTCCTGGCGTTGTCACTAATTATAGCGTTTCGTTTAACCCTATGACTAATGATTTCGGTAATGTTGTCGGCGCTATGTTAATATTTTATGATATTTCCGAGTTAGTCAAAGAAAAAGAGAAAGTTCTTGGAGCAAGTGAAGCGAAAAGTCTTTTTTTAGCAAATATGAGTCACGAGATAAGAACGCCGATAAATGCGATTACCGGAATGACGCAAATCGCCATGGATTCTGATAATATAGAAAGAAAAAATTATTGTTTAAAAAAAATAAAGGAAAGTTCAGAACATCTTATAGGGCTTATAAACGATGTTTTAGATATGAGTAAAATAGAAGCCGGAAAATTAAAAATGTCAAATTCCGAATTTTGTTTTGAAGAAATGTTGAGCGGCGTTGTTTCAATAATTTCTTTCAAAATTCTTGAAAAGAAACAAAAATTTTTCTTGGATATCGGGAAAGATGTTCCTTTTATAATAAAATCGGATAAACAACGGCTTGAGCAGGTGATGATAAACATTCTTTCCAACGCAATTAAATTTACGCCGGAAGAAGGAAGTATATTTTTGTCGGTACATAAAACAAAAATATATGACGACGGCGTTTGTCAAATCAACATTTCGGTTAAAGATACCGGCATCGGAATCAGCAAAAATCAGCAAAAAAAATTATTTACTCCTTTTCAGCAAGCGAATGAAGGAATTTCAAAAAATTTCGGCGGAACCGGATTAGGTTTGACTATTTCGAAAAAAATCATAGAAACGATGGGCGGTGAAATTTGGCTTGAAAGCGAAGAAAATAAAGGAACGAAGGTTTCGTGGACGATAAAGGTTTTCGGATCAAACGAATTTCCTAAAGAATTTGCTAAATCCGGAACTTCTATTTCTTCGTTAAACGTACTTTTTGTCGATAACGATGAAAAAGTATTGAATTGTTTCGGCGGTATGGCGGAAATTCACAATCTAAGCCATGAATTGGCAAAAGATCATGTTGAAGCTCTTAGTCTTGTTCAAAAAAAACCTGAGAAATATGACTTTGTGTTTATAGACGAAACTATGTTAATAATGAATAGTGCGGAAATGGCGAAAAAAATGCGGGAGTTTAACGGATTTCACGCCAAAATAGTCATAGTTTCTTCTAATGTGGCGTCAAACGTTTCCGGCAAAAATTTTGACCCCAAAATAAATTTCGCTTTTTTACAAAAACCGCTGTTTTGGATTAATGTCGCCGCGGTTATGGATAGTTGTTTAAGCGAAACAAAAACAGAAGCGTCTTCAAAGCAACTTCCTCAAAAACATAAATATGATTCAATTTTTACCGGAAAAAAGTTTTTAGTTGTCGAAGATATTGAAGTAAACCGAGAAATAATATTACAAATGCTTACGGTTACAGGTGCAAAAATGGACTTTGCAGAAAACGGAATAGAAGCGATTGAAAAATTCGGATCGGAAAGCGGCGGATACGATATAATTCTGATGGACGTTCAAATGCCGATGATGGACGGATATAAAGCGACAAAAACGATTCGTGAAATGCCGTTTGACTGTTCGCAAAAAATTCCTATTATCGCGATGACGGCGAATGTTTTTCGAGAAGATGTGGAAAAATGTATTAAATCGGGGATGAACTCTCACGTAGGAAAACCGATAGACCGCGATATTTTGGTAGAAAAAATATCGAAGTATATTTAAAATTAACCGGTTTCTAAAAATTTTTTTACTTTTAATTCCGTAGTAATGTATGCGTCCCTTAAAATTTTTTCAATTTTTATATAATGAATTGAAATAGTTATAAAAAATATCATTATTCCCATACCCAAAAAAAACAATAAAAATATCGGCATTTTATCTTACCTTTCTGCCTATTTCGGCGGTTGAAGTCATAGACGGCGTTCTGAATATTCCCCTTTTATAATTTTCCATTCCCGCCTTTGCAATCATAGCGGCGTTATCGGTGCACAGAATGTTTGACGGATAAAATACGTTATGCGTTCCAAAAGAATCTTTAAGTGCGTTTTTAATCGCATTATTGCACGCAACGCCGCCGCACAGCGCAATTTTTTCAATATGCGTCAAATTTACGGCAAATTTGAGATTATTAACGACGGCGCGTACAATCGCGTTTTGGAATGATTTGCATATTCGTGGCTTTTGCTCTTCTAATTCCTGTAATTTAATTTTTTCAATAGCGTATTTTACCGAAGTTTTAAGTCCGCTGAAAGAAAAATGGGCGTTATTTCCGTCAAATATTTTTGCCGTAGGAAATTCAATTAAGTCGTTCCCTTTATATAAATCCGCATATTCTTCTATTTTTTTCCCCGCAGGATATTCAAATCCAAGCATTTTTCCTACTTTATCAAACGCTTCTCCAGCGGCGTCGTCGATTGTTTGTCCTATTATTTCGTATTTTGAAAAATCATCGACTTTATATATTGACGAATGTCCTCCGCTTAGAAGAACCGTTAAAAACGGAAATTTAATTTTGTTTTCAAACATTACCGAGCAAATATGTCCTTCAAGGTGATTTACGCCGGTTATTGCAATTTGCGGATACGCTGTTTTAAGCCCAAAAGCGAATGAAATTCCGACAAGTAGCGCGCCTGCAAGCCCAGGACGGTCACAAACAGCTATTAGGTCGATATCGGATATTTTTAGATTCGTTTCGTTTATTGCTTTTTTGAATAAAAGACCGATTTTTTTTATATGTTCGCGCGATGCGATTTCCGGAACTACTCCACCGAAGTCGGAATGCTCTTTTTGAGTGTAGATTGTGTTTGTAAGTATTTTTTCGTCGTTTATTATCGCAACAGACGTTTCGTCGCAAGACGATTCAATTCCGAGAACTATCATTGTTTTCTCCGCAAATCAGCCGGTTTCAGAAATCGCCGCTACTTTAACTCCGGCGTTTTCTGTGGAAACGACTCTGACTTTTGTTCCTTTCAGTATATATCCGCTGTCTGAATAAACATCAACGTTTTTGCCGTTTATGTTTGCCGTTCCCGCAGGGCGCAAATCTGTTATCGCGATTCCTGATTCGTTTATTTTAACTTGTGCGACAAACCCTACGCTTTCAACGGCGTCTTCCAAAGATATTTTAGTTTTACGTAATTTTTTTACTCCGAAGATGAGCGTCGCCGGTATTAAAAACAAGTTTAATATTACCAAGAAAACCAAAGAGTTTGGCGATTCTTTGAAAACTATATAATATGAAGTTCCAAAAACCGCTATCGCCGTCATAGTTAAAAAACCAAACGACGGAATAATTAATTCCGCAAGAATAAGAACCGTTCCGACGATTTGTAAAATAATTATAATCATTACTATACTCATTGGAAACCTCCTTTTCAAAGTTAAACTTAAAATAATATATTTTTATGAAATAAAACACTATGAAATTACCTAAAAACGCCGATTGTTTTCTTTAGATTTTTTCCAACAGTTCTTTTGCATGCCTGAGAGTTGTTTCGTTTTCTCCTCCAAGCATTCTCGCAACTTCTTTGACGCGTTGAGCGTTGTCTAGCTTTTCAATTTTTGTTTCGGTGCGTCCAGATATTTCCGTTTTGAAAATCGAGTAATGAAAATCCGCTTGTGAGGCGATTTGGTGAAGATGTGAAATTACTAAAATTTGATGATTTTTCGCTAATTTTTTTATCGCCGCCGCGATATCGGCCGCTCGTTCTCCGCCGATTCCCGTGTCGATTTCGTCAAAAACCATTATCGGAATAGTGTCGTTTTCGGCGAGAATCGTTTTAATCGCAAGCATAATTCTTGAAATTTCTCCGCCCGAAGCGGTTTTACAAAGGGGAAGAAACGGCTCGCCCGCGTTTGTTTTCGCCGTAAAAACAATTTCGTCTATTCCTTTTGAGTCGATTTTTTCCTTTTTTTCAAAACGTGTCAAAAATATTCCGCCGTTAAAGCCAAGTTTTGACATTTCATAAGTTATTGATTTGTCAAAAGATACACAAATTTCTTTTCGCATGCGGCTTAAATTTTGAGCGGATTTTTCTAATTCGTTTTTTGCAGAAATCAACGTTTTTTCCAATTCAAACTTATCCGTGTCACAATTTTCGATATTTGTCAATTCCGATTTTAATTCTTCTTTTTTTTGAAGCAGTTCGGCAAAAGAGCAAGAATATTTTTTCTTTAATTTCTGAATTTTTGCAATTCTGTCGTTTATTTCTTCCAATTTTGCCTGACCTTCTTCCTCTGTCGAATTTTCAT
This sequence comes from Chitinispirillales bacterium, assembly GCA_031254455.1. NCBI lineage: Bacteria > Pseudomonadati > Fibrobacterota > Chitinispirillia > Chitinispirillales > Chitinispirillales bacterium. The sequence continues at coordinate 74,639 of JAIRUI010000117.1, forward strand.
ATTTATTTATGGTTTTTAATAAATCTTTTAACGAATCCCAAAAAGGTTTGATTTCATCAGCCCAATTTTCAAAATTTTTGTCAATATTTGCCATAGATTGCAACAATTTAACCAGATTTGAAATTTCGGAAATAACGCCTGAAGAATTTGCGTCTCCGCTAAGAATTTGCGAAATTCCTGCGGCGTTTTGAATTCTTTGCGCAGCGGATGAAAAAAATAAAAATTCACGTTCTAATTTTTCTTCTTCGGCTTCCTGCAGTTCAAGTTTACTGATGTTTTCAAATTCAAAACGCAAAAAATCTTCTTTTTTTTTCAATTCTTCGGTTTTTTTTATGTGAAGATTCAAATTTTTTTCAGCCGTACAAAAATTTTCCCAAGAAACCGTAAATTTTTGTTTTTCAACGGCGACATCTCTGATTTTGTCGATAATCAAATATGGGGCGTCTTCATTGAGAAGCATTTGGTGATCGTGTTGCCCATGCAAATCGATAATTGCGTCGCCGATGGATTTAAGTACTGTAAGAGAACAAATTTCTCCATTAATTAAAATTTTATTTTTTGCCGATTCTGTTGCAATAATTCTTTTAATTATTAGGGAGTTATCAAAAAACGGGATAGAATTTTCTTCTATGGTTTTTTGCAAATTTTCAGGAATTTTCTCAAAATTAAACGAGCCGACGACCTCTGCAACGCTTTCTCCGCTTCGTATAGTTTCGGACGACGCACGATTACCTAAAAGCATTCCTACTGCGTCCATTAAAATAGATTTGCCGGCTCCGGTTTCACCTGTAAAAACGCAAAAACCGTTTTCCAAGTCAAATTCAATATTTTTAATTAACGCCAAATTGTTTATTTTCAAGTGATTAAGCATAATTTTAACCTTTTGTCTTACGGATGGGATTTCCCCATCCGAGTTTCGTTCTCAACAAATCAAAATACGATTCTTGTGAAAATTGTATAAGATTATGCTTTTCATCCAAACATGAAATAACAATTTCATCTTCGGGAACGAGTTTCGTACTTTCTATCCCGTCAAGCGAAAGTAAAATTTCCGGATTTTTCTTATTTACCTTAATTTTCAGAAAGTTATACGACGGAAGAATTATCGGTCTCTCGCTCAAAGAGTGAGGACAAATAGGGGTGACGATTATTACGTTTGTGTCCGGATAAACAATGGGACCGCCTGCCGCAAGCGAATACGCCGTCGAACCGCTTGGAGAAGCTATAATCACGCCGTCGGAAATGTAGTCTGTGATAAAATCGTTACCGTAACTCAACGAAAAAGAAGAGAGTTTCGGAACGCTTAACCTGTTGAAATATACATCGTTTATCGCATTAAAACCCCTCAGGATTTCGCCGTTTCTGTAATGTTTCACGTCTAAAACCGCACGGCGTACGACTCTGTAGTCTCCTCTAATGATTTTTTGCAGTTTTTCTTCAAAATTATCGGCTTCGACATCGGCTAAAAAACCTATTTTCCCAAAATTTATTCCTATTAACGGTTTTTCACAAAATTTTACAATATGCGCCGCGGAAATAAATGTTCCGTCGCCGCCTACCGAGATGACAATTTGAGAATTTTCAAGAAATTTCTCCACATTTTCCGCTTTTTCAAACGAATACGGAGCGTTTGGGTGTAGAATGACTGAAATTTCCTGTTTTTTACACCAAACTATCAGTCTTTCGATAATTTTTTGAATATCTAAACTCTTTTTAAAAACAACGACTCCGAATTGCTTTATCTCCATGTTTTTCACTCGCTTATGAAATTTAAAATCATTTTTGTACAATCAACAATATCAGAAAAATTTATATATTCTTCATGAGTATGAACATTTGCCATTCCGCACGAAATTACACTTGTCGGTATTCCTTTTTTGTTGAAAAAATTCGCATCGCTTCCGCCGCCGCTTGAAATGATTTTTGGCGTTTTACCGGTTTTTTTCGCCGCCGCGCATAATTTTTGTATTAACGGTGAATTTTTATCAAGTGAAAATCCGTCGTATTTTCTGATTATCTCAATTTCAGCGCGATTTTCGTTTTTTTTATTAAATTTTTTAATCGCCTCTTTATAAATTTCTACGATTTCATTGATTTTTTCCAAATTGCAAGAGCGAATTTCACCGCTTATTTCAACGAAATCCGGTACAATATTGTCTGCTGTTCCCCCGTTTATTTTTGCTATGTTTGCCGAAGAGTTTTTTGAAATTTTTCCTGTAGGCAATTCTTTTATCAACTTGCTTGCCAAAACAACGGCATTAATTCCTTTTTGCGGTTCAATTCCCGTGTGCGCCGATTTACCGTGAATTTTTATTGTCCAACTATTATAATACGGCGCTTGATTGACAATCGTTCCGATTTTTCCGCCGGCGTCGACAACAATGCCGTATTTCACGTCTTTTTGCGAAATTTTGCAATATTTCACGCCCATGAGTCCTATTTCTTCGCAAACGGAAAAAACAAGCAAAAGCGGAGGATGGTTTATTTTATTCTCTTTTAGTATGGTAATCGCTTCTATAACAGCCGAAATTCCCGCTTTATCGTCGGCGCCCAAAATTGAATTTCCGCCGCTTTTTATTACATCGTTTTCTACAACAGGCTCAATTTCGCCGCCCGCAATTACAGTATCCAAATGTGTAGATAACAAAACAACGTCTTTTGATTTATCGCCGTCTATTTTAACAACCATATTTGAACAGTTTCCACCCAAATTTTTTGCACAATCGTCAAATTCAACCGAATATCCCAAACCGTTGAAAATTTCTTCTATTTTTTTTGCAAGATCCGCTTCAAATTTGCTTTCGCTTTTTATTTTCACAAGCGACAAAAACAATTCACGCAGACGGTTTTCATTTATCATAACAAAATTTTCCTTCATACATTTGGAAACAAAAATAATATTTTTCAGCAAAAGCAAGGATTTTTATGAAAATTTTCCAAAAAGAAATACCGGATGAAATAATAGAGCAAATTTGTAAAATTCAAAACGAATTATTGTTTGAAAAATCAGATTTTGATTTGATAAAATCGCTTGCCCTAAGCGGCGTTTTGTTTTTTACGGAGTTGGATAATAACCGAAAAATAATAAGTTTTTGTTTGGTAAAACCGTCTTTTGACGAATGGGAGATTTATGATGTGGCGACAATTTCAAAACATCAAAACCACGGTTTCGCAAAAAAACTAATAGCCGAATTTTTGAGTTTTGCCGAAAAAAACAAAGTGAAAAAAATATTTTTAGAAGTTCGCGGAAACAATGAAAAAGCGATAAATCTGTATTCAAAATTCGGTTTTGAAAAATATGCAATTCGAAAAAATTATTACGCAAATAACGGCGATAATGCAATTTGTATGATGAAAAATATGGTTAATTGCAATTAGTTTTTTGTCGCCGCGTAAAAATCGGTATCAAAATTATTCCCGCAACAATCATAACCGTGCAAAGTATTTGTCCTTGTGAGAAACCAAACGAATTAAGTCCTATATGTGCGTCTGGTTCGCGATAAAATTCTATGAAAAACCTGATAACTCCATAACCGATTAGATAAAAAGGCGTCATCAAATTTTTCGCCGAACAGAATTTTCGCAAAAAGCATAATATTAAGAACAACAAAATTCCTTCACCAATCATTTCAAAAAGCTGCGACGGATAGCGCAAGTTCGTCGGGTCGCTCGGAAAATACATTCCTATAGCCGAATCGGTTTTTCGTCCGTACAGTTCACCGTTCATAAAATTTCCGAAACGTCCGAAAGTGTAACCCATCGGCACGGTGAAAAACACGGCGTTTGCACATTCTTTCCAGTTTAATTTTTTGATAACGACGTAAAGAGTTCCGCATAAAATTCCACCGACTATAGCGCCGTGGAACGACATGCCGGAAATTCCGATGAATTTTCCGTTGTTAAAAGGAAGAAAGATTTCACTTAAATTTTGAACGTAATAGTCAAAATTATAAAGTAAAACGTATCCGATTCGACCGCCGAAAAGTATTCCTATAATTATGCACATGCACAGATTTTCCAACTCGCTTTCTTCAATATCAAATTCACCGCTTCTGCACATATTTTGCAGCAACCCGATATTCGCCGCAAAGCCGATTATATACATAAGCCCGTAATAATTTACAGGAAAACCTTTACCGGAAAAATCGGTTCCCCACCGAATAATATGCTCGCCGAAAATCGTAATCAATGTCGGATCAAGGTGCATCGGCAGCGTTTGCCAAAATGTAATAAAATTCATAAAATCTCCAATATAACAGATAAAATAATATTTATTGGCTGAAACTCTTTGAAATTCATAACGTTTTCCGGATTTTTATTGTGAAATATTGTATTTTCGGCTCAAGAACTAGGAGAATATATGAAAATTTCGTTGAACTGGATTAAAGAATTTGTATCAATTCCCGAAATTGACCCTAAAACCGCGTCGGTAAAATTTACTATGGCGGCGTGTGAAGTCGATAACGTTGAAGAAACGGGCGGACATCTTAAACAAATTGTCGCCGCAAAAATCACCGAAATAAAAAAACATCCCGAAGCGGAAAATCTTAATCTTGTTTCCGTAGATAACGGTGAAATTACGATAACCTTAGTTTGCGGCGCCCCAAATGTCGAGGCGGGCAAAATTGTTCCTTTCGCAAAGTCCGGCACAAAATTCCCGGACGGTTTTGTTCTTGAGCCGAAAAAAATTCGAGGCGTAGAAAGTTGCGGAATGCTTTGTTCTCAAAAAGAATTAGGTCTTGGCGACGACCACAGAGGACTTTTGATATTGCCGCAGAATACGAAATTAGGCGCGACGATTGCCGAAATTTTCGGTATCGACGACGATGTGATTTTTGATATTGACAATAAGTCGATAACCCATCGTCCGGATTTGTGGGGACACTACGGAATCGCCAGAGAGTTCGGATTGATTTTCGGCAGTCCTCTTAAAAACAGGTTTGACGACGAATGGGAAGCGAAAATTAAAAACAATATTACCGGTGAAGATTCTCCGATAAGCGTTGAAATAAAAGAAAATACTTGCTGTAAAGCGTATTACGGAATTTCTATCGACGGAGTTAAAGTTGAAGAAAGTCCGAAATGGATGCAAACGCGCCTCACAAAATGCGGACTTCGCCCGATAAACAATATCGTGGATATTTCAAATTTTGTTATGCTGGAATTGGGGATGCCGAATCACATTTTTGACAGGGATTTGATTGAAGGCGGTAAAATAATTATCAGACAAGCAGGCGAACAGACAAAATTTATTACGCTTGACGAAATCGAAAGAAATCTTAGCTTGGCGGATACGGTTGTCGCCGATGCGCAGAAACCGCTTGTTATCGCGGGAATTATGGGCGGCGCAAACAGCGGCGTAAATGAAAATACGACAAAGATTTTTATCGAAAGCGCGAATTGGATAGATTGCGAAGTGCGAAAAACATCCGTGAGAATCGGATTGCGCACCGATTCCGTTCAAAGATACGAAAAATCTTTAGACAGTCAACTTTTAGAGCGCTCTCTTTTGCGGATTGTGGAATTGGTTTTGGAAATTTGTCCGAATGCGAAAGTTGTCGGAAAAATCGAAAAGATGGGCGAGGAAATCAAAAAATCCGTTCCGAAAACAATAAGAATTTCGGCTGAAAAAATAGGCGGAATTTTAGGAAAAAGAATTGAAAAGTCCGAAATCATTCGTATCTTGCAAGGGCTTGATTTCGGCGTAAAAGAAATAAGTTTGGAAGACGTCGCGACGTTTGATGTCGAAGTTCCTACATACAGAGCGACAAAAGACGTGGAATGCGAGGCGGATATTGTCGAAGAAATCGGGCGGATTGTCGGCTACGACAATATTACTCCTGCGCCTCGAATCGATAAAATTCTACCGACGCGCCTGTCGCAGAAAAAACAAACTCATCGAAAAATTCAGGATTTTTTGGTTTTTAACGCAGGACTTTTGGAAACTATGACAAATCCGATGGTAGGCGAAAAATTACTTGAAAAATCAAAAATAAATTCACTTAACGAAAATTTGGTCTTAATAAACGCGATAAGTAAAGACCATGACAGAATGCGTCCGAGTTTAATCGCTACGACGCTTCAAATTACTGCGGACAACAGCAGAAATTTTGATAAATTCGGCTGTTTTGAAATAGCCCGTGAATATAATTTTGACGAACAAAATTTTGCGAAAGAAAAAAACGCTTTGGCAATTTCGCTTTTCGACAAAAAAGAAAGCAGATTTATGGAACTTGTAAATATTTTGGAACGGCTTTTCAAATATTTGAACGTTCCTGCGCAGATTGTCGCACATAGTGAAAATTTTGTAAACAGCGAAGTTCCTGCGAATTGGGCGGGTATTCATCCGACTCAAGCGGTCGATGTAAAAATTATGGGAAAGAATCAGGGTTTTGCTACAACGATTCACCCGATTTTTGCAAAAGACTGGAAAATTAAAGGACATTTTTCTATGGCGCTTATAGATATTTCGGCGTTTGAAAATCTTGCCGCAAAAGATAAAGTGAAGTATAGTCCGCTTCCCAAATTTCCCGATTCTATTTTAGATTATACTATTGTTGCGGACGCTAAAGTTTTGGCTGCCGATATTTTGGCGGTTGTAGAAAAGCTGAAAATTCAAAACGTTGCAGTGACAAGCGTTATCGATATTTTTGACTTGGGCGATAAAAAAGCGGTAACGTTGCGAACGCAATTTCAAGACAGGGAAAGCACTCTTTCGCCGAAATTTTTGGAAGAATCGCAAAAACGTATTCTTGACGGACTTGAAAAAGCGGGATTTCCGTTGAGAGTGTAAAAATTAAGGAGATATTCTTATGTTAAACCAAAAGCGGATTTTAAAAATAATAGCGGCGGCTCACACACAAATTTAATATTGAACCTTAATCTTTAAACTCTTTCAAACTTTTTCTCATATTTATCATAACAATAAATTATTTTGTTAATACCACAAATAACAAGTTAGTAAAGTTTCGTGCGAAATTTTATCTAATAAGTTAGTTTTTTATTATGTGCATACTTAGCGCCCTTTCAGGGTCGCTCTGTTTTGTGTATGCACATACCTTCCGACATTAATATCCGTCGGACATACTTGTTATTTGTGGTAAAATTATGATTATGGACAGAGCGGCCTCTTTCTGATTTTACCGCAAAAAGGTCTCTTCGCTTTCCCGTAATTCATACGTTATTAACATTTTAATATCATGAGGTGTTTATGTGGAACAGAGACGGATTTTTCAAAGTAACGGCGGCAATGGCGATCGCCGCACAAATGGTATCGGCGGCGACAGACATTACCGCCAAGTTCACAGACCCGATTTTTAAGGCGGAGGTGTATAATTTAATTGGGAAAACTTCGGGGTCACCGATACTCGACAGTGATGTGAGCAAGATTGCAAATCTTGATGTGCTAGATAAAAAGATAACATCTCTTGACGGCATAGAATATTTTACTGCGTTACTGAATCTGTATTGCGGACATAACGGATTAACTGCATTAGATGTGTCGCAAAATACAAACCTGACAGTATTGTGTTGCAACGACAATCAATTAACTACGCTTGACGTATCAAATAATAAAAAATTGAAGTCTTTGTTTTGTCACAACAATCAACTGACAGAACTTGACGTATCAAATAATACTAAATTGATTGCATTATATTGTCAATTGAATCAATTAACTGAACTTGATGTATCGAAAAATACTAAGTTACTGGATTTAGGAGTTCCAAACAATCAATTGACAACTCTGGATGTATCCAACAATACAGAACTCTGGTTTTTACATATTGCAGAAAACAGAATTACCGCAATTGATTTGTCGAAAAACACCGAACTTGAAGAATTTTATTGTATGGATAATCAACTGACCGAACTTAACTTACTCAATAATAAAGCACTGACAAAAGTGTATGTAGAAAGGAATTTATTCGCCAGTGAAAACGACATAAAAGGATTGAAGAAGCCGTCAGACTATGAACAGTATTCTTTCGAACCCCAGCGTCGAAAGAACAAAGTAACGTTCAACACCAACGCCGATTCGGAAGTAGCCCCACTCATAGACGTATTGAGTTTTGAGAAGATTACCGAACCTGCCGCTCCGGAAAAAGCAG
>JAIRUI010000118.1 GCA_031254455.1 Chitinispirillales bacterium
CCGCTTTTTTCCGGTGCGGATACTATAATCGTACATTCCGAAATGCCGGAAATTATTCTGTTGCGTTGGGCGAAATTGGGCGCAAACGGCATTTCGTCCGGACGCTGTTCGGTTATCAACGCGCCGCCGCCGCCCGTTATTCTTTTAGCAAGTTCTATGTTTTGAACAGGATAAATTTTATTTATCCCAGTCGCCATAACGGCGATAGTTTTGCCGCCTGCGTTCACCACACTGTCGTGGGCGACGGTATCTACGCCTCTTGCAAGTCCGCTGGCTATGACGAAACCGCTTTTTGTAAGTCCGGAGGAAATCATTTCGGTATCTTTTTTCCCGTTGCTGTTTGGTTCTCTTGTTCCAACGATTGCGACGCTTCTTTGCGATAGAATTTTTTTGTCGCCTTTGCAGTAAAGAATTAGCGGCGGCGCATTTGTTTCCTTCAAAAGTTTCGGATAATTTTCATCGTCAAAACAAATTATTTCGGCGTTTTCATCTTCGCATCGCTTCATTATAATTTGCGCCGTTTTCAAATATTTGTCTTTTGCGGCTTTCAGGTCAATGTCTTCTTTTATTCCGGAAAAGTCGATTTTTCTTATTTTTTCTTCAAATATTTTGACCGGTGAGCCGAAATATCTCAACAATTTATGTTTTGTAGATAAGCCGATTTTATTTGCGACGGACAACGCAAGCCAATAATCAAGCATTATTTCCCTTTTCAAATAAAATTATTAACAGCCGCATTCTTTTATGTCGGCGTCTTTTTCGTCTTGCTTTTTTTCAAGCAAATCTTTTTCGTACTTGATTGCAAGCGAAACAATGATCGCGACAATTGCCGATATTGTTACCGACCACCAAAAAACAAGATGCAACCAGCAAGGTTTGTCCGAACGATTACACATAATTTCCTCCTTATTAAATTAAATTTTCTATTATATAGTCTCGTCTTTCCGAAGTATTCTGTCCCATATAAAATTTCATTAAACGATGAATTTCCGCCATCGTTTTTATATTTATTTCGGTAAGCCGCATATCTTTCCCGATAAACTGCCCGAACTCTTTCGTATCAATTTCACCAAGCCCTTTGAAACGGGTAATTTCGCAGTCTTTCATTGATTTTTCGGCTTTATCCCTTTCCGAAATCGAATAGCAATACCGCGTTTCTTTTTTGTTGCGTACTCTAAAAAGCGGCGTTTCAAGAATAAAAATACGATTTTCAAGCACTAATTCTTCAAAATAATTTAGAAAGAAAGTCATCATTAAAAGTCGAATGTGAAAACCGTCAACGTCCGCATCGGTCGCTATTACGACTTTGCCGTATCTCAAATTATCAAGAGAATCTTCAATTCCTAAGGCGGTAACCAAATTATACATCTCTTCGTTATTATAAATATCGGTTTTTTTGCATCCGAACAAGTTTTTGGGTTTGCCCCGAAGCGGAAACATCGCCTGTAAAAATACGTCTCGCGTAGATGTTATACTCCCGCCGGCCGACTTTCCTTCGGTGATAAAAATCGTTGAGTTTTCGCCCTTTATTCCGTCCGGAAGATGATATTTGCAATCTTTGAAACCGGGAATATTTATTGAAATCTTTTTAGCGTTATCTTTCGCTTTTCTTTTAACTTCGCTCAATTCTTTGCGAACTTGTTCGTTTCGTTCTATTTTTGCAATAAGTATTTCGGCGGTATCGGAATGTTTATGCAAAAAATCGGCAATCGCGTCCTTCACCGCATTCACTACGTCGCCGCGAATATTGGTATTTCCGAGTTTATTTTTTGTTTGGCTTTCAAAAATCGGATTTTCTAAACGAATCGAAATCGCTCCTACAATTCCGTCGCGTACGTCCTGAGTGTCATAATTTTTTCCGGAATATTCTCTAATACCTTTCAAAATTCCTTCGCGAAACGCCGACTCGTGAGTTCCGCCTGCAGAAGTATGCTGTCCGTTTACATACGAAAAATATCCGTCGCCGTATTGTTCCGTGTGTGTAAATGCGAATTCCAATTTGCTGTCTTTTGAATTAAAATAACAAATATCGTAAATTCTGTCGTCTCCGACTTCGGCTATAAGCAAATCTTTAAGCCCGCCGCGGGATTCAAATTTCTGTCCGTTAAAAAACAGTTTCAGCCCGCGGTTGAGATACGCATAAGACCAAAGCCGCTGTTCGATAAATTCTTTATTGAATTGATATTCGCCGAAAATCGACATATCGGGGATAAACTCAAAATATGTTCCGGTCGCGTTCTCGCATTGCAGTCCGTCCGTTTCTTTTTGTAACTTTCCCGTTTCAAAAACCGCTTCTTTACATTTTCCGTCACGAAACGATTTTACCTTAAAATAACTTGACAGGGCGTTAACCGCTTTTGTTCCGACCCCGTTTAGCCCGACTGAAAATTGAAAAACTTCTGTGTTGTATTTTGCCCCGGTATTTATTTTTGAAACGCAATCTACAAGTTTTCCAAGCGGTATCCCACGTCCGTAATCACGAACCGAAATCAAATTCTCTTTAAGTTCGACTTCTATTTTGTCGCCGTTTTTCATTATAAATTCATCGATAGAATTATCGATAACTTCTTTGAGCAGAACATAAATTCCGTCATCGTATTGATTGCCGTTTCCAAGCCGCCCGATATACATTCCGGAACGTAAGCGAATATGTTCAAGCGAATCGAGCGTTTGAATTTTGCTTTCGTCATAAATTGTTTCTTTATCTGACTGCGCCATATTTCCCATCCTATTTTTGAAATAAAATACAATATTTACATATCAAAACGCAAAATGCGACGAAATAATTTTCATTCGGATTTTCATCCGATAGTATTCTTTAAAAATAAGAAAGAAAGTATCGTTCGTTTTTATTTGCCGGTATCGGGCAAAAACTATTTTCTTTTTGATTAAATCGTAAAGGAAATGAAAAATGGATTGGCAGGCGCCCAAAGGAACTCGAGATTTTTATCCGGACGAAACGAGAATCAGGGACTATATTTTTGATTCTTGGAAAAACAGTTGCGTAAAATACGGATTTGAGCCTTATGACGCGCCTGTTTTTGAGCATTTGGAGGTCTATACTCAAAAAAGCGGCGACGAAATCGAAGGGCAGTTATATACGTTTGAAGATAAAGCTGGTCGGAAATTAGCGCTTCGCCCCGAGATGACTCCGTCGCTTGCGAGAATGATTGCGGCAAAAGGGCAGGAACTTAAAAAGCCGATAAAATGGTATTCAATTCCCAAACTTTTCCGTTACGAAAAGATGCAAAAAGGGCGGCTTCGCGAATTTTTCCAGTTGAATATGGATATTTTAGGCGTTGACGACGTTTGCGCCGACGCAGAACTTATTGCCGCGGCGATTAATATGCTTTGCGATTTAGGGCTTTCAAGCGACGATTTTCAGGTTCATATTTCAAGCAGAACGCTTTTGGAGCGATTATTTTTATTCGTCGGAGTAAATCTGGACGATCTTGCAAAGTTATATGCGATTCTGGATAAAATGCACAAAGTTTCGTTTGACGATTTTTGTTTGATGATTGACGAATTTTTTGCAGACAAAAAGGTCGCCCAAAGCGTTAAAAAAATATTATCGGCAAAAAATATCGATGAAATTTCGGCGATAAACAGCGATATTGAACCGATAAAAGAAATTAATCAAATGTTTGAGCGTCTGCAAAATCTCGGTTTTTCCGATTATATAGAATTTGACGTTTCGGTTGTTCGCGGTTTGGCGTATTATACGGGAGTCGTATTTGAGATTTTTGACAAAAAGCGGACTATGCGCGCTATCGCCGGCGGCGGAAGATACGACAAATTGGTCGAACTTTACGGCGGGCAGCCTACTCCTGCGGTTGGTTTTGCGGTAGGCGACGTAGTTTTAAGCGATTTGCTTAAAGAATTGGGCAAACTTCCCGAAATCAAACAAAACTGCGATTTATTTATCGTTTCGTTCGACAAAGATTATTCAAATGTCCTGAAAACCGTAAAAAGATTCAGAGATGCGAATTTAAGCGTTCAGTATCCGCTGAAACTTGGAAATTTCGGCAGACAGATGAAGCAAGCGGACGGCGCCGGGGCGAAAATTGTGCTTTTTATCGGCGGCGAAGAAGAAAAAAACGGAAACTATAAAATAAAAATAATGGAAACCGGCGAAGAGAGAGTCGTTTCTATGGATAACATCGTTAATTTGTTTTAGACGTGAAAAATGTCTGAAAATTTGTATAATATCTTAGAAACAAAATTGTTCCCGTTTGTCGAAAAACCTGGAAGATACACGGGCGGAGAGCAAAACGTTATCGCAAAAAATAACGTAAAATTAAACGGCGTTTTATGTTTTCCCGAACTTTACGACATCGGAATGTCGCATTACGGAAGCCAGATTTTATACCATATCGTAAATTCCAACGAAAACTGGGCTTTGGAAAGAGCGTATATGCCGTGGGAAGACGCCGAAGAAATTATGCGTAAAAACGATATTTCGCTTTATTCTTTGGAAAGTTTTTCGCCGATAAAAAACGCCGATTTTGTCGGATTTTCTTTGCAGTACGAACTTCAATACACGAATGTTTTGGCAATGCTTGATTTGGCGCGAATTTCTGTTTGGACAAAAGATAGAGGCGAAAACGAACCGATAATCATCGCCGGCGGAATAGTTTCGGCAAACCCCGAACCTATCGCGGATTTTTTCGACGTGATTTTTGCGGGCGACTGCGAAAGAACAATTTTTGAGTTTTGTGAAATTATGCAAAATTGCAAAGAAAAAAAAACGCCGCGAAAAGATACCTTAGCGCAAATTGCAAAAATTCCAAACGCGTATATTCCACAAAATTATGAAGTTAAAATTTCAGGAAAATTTAGTGTCGCCGCATTTGAGAAATCGATAGAATTTGCAAAAATCGAGGAAATTTCTGAAAAATATATTCCACAAAAGCAACTTGCGCCGATAGTGGAAACCGTTCATAACCGTGCGGCGATAGAAATTATGCGCGGCTGTACTCGCGGCTGCCGCTTCTGTGCGGCGGGATATTATTATCGTCCTATTCGCGAAAGAAACATCGGAGATATTTTGGAGCAAATCGCAAATTCTGTGAAAAATACCGGTTGGAACGAAGTGGGTTTGTTGTCGCTTTCGACTGCGGATTATTCGCAATTTGCGCCGCTTATGTGCGAATTGAAAAACAGAAATCTTGACGGTGTAAAAATCGGAATCCCGTCCACAAGACTTGACGCCATGGATGAAAATACGCAGACTTTACTCGACGAAATCTCGCAGTCTTCGTCGTTAACAATCGCTCCCGAAGCGGGAAGCCAGCGCTTGAGAAACGTAATAAATAAAGATTTTACGACGCAAAAAATATTAGAAACGACAGAAATTCTTGCAAAGCGAAAAATGAACACGATAAAACTTTATTTTATGATAGGACTTCCAAGCGAGACGAACGAAGACATCGACGAAATGATAAATTTGATAAAAAAATGCGGCGAAATCGTGTATTCTCATACTAAAAGGTGTACGCTTAACGTGTCGCTTTCACCGTTTTCGCCAAAACCGCATACGCCGTTTCAATGGGAAGAATTGTGCGATTTACAGGTAATTTTGCAGCGCGGCATAAGGGTGAAAACCACGCTGAGAAATATAAAAAACGTGAATATAGACTACCGCGATACGTCGCTTTCGTTTTGTGAATCCGTCTTAGCAAGAGGCGATAGAGAACTTTCAAAGTTTATTTACGAATTGTTTTTGCACGGTGCGAAATTTGAGGGGTGGAACGACAAATTATCAATCGACTTGTGGAAAAAGTGCGCAAAAAATTGCGGTATCGATTTGGAAAAATACACGCAAAAAATCGACGTTTCGCAAAAATTACCGTGGAGCGTAATTTCAACCGGAGTAAGCGAAAAATTTTTACTTGAAGAACTTAAAAAAGCGTATTCGCAAATCACCACAAACGATTGCAGAAACGGGTGTAATTTGTGCGGAGTCTGCAAAGACAAAGTAAAAATGAAAATTGAAAAAGAATCGCCGAAATACTCAATCCGCGAAAAAGAAGAGGCGGATTTTCAAGGACAGACGAAACGAAGAGTCAGGATTTCTTACAAAAAAATTGAGCGGGCGAGATTTATTTCACACAGGAATTTGATGGATTGCGTCGCGCGTGCGCTTGCCGCTTCTCAAACGCCGGTCGTGTTTTCGCAAGGGTTTCGCTCGCGTCCGAAGATTTCGTTCGCTCAGCCGCTTCCTTTGGGCGCCGTCGGAGAAAACGAACTTTTTGACGTTATCGTTTGGGATACGGAAATCGTGGATATTGCGAAAGTAAATTCGCTTCTGCCGCAGGGAATCGAACTCTTTTCGCAAAAATCGATAGACATAAAAGAAAATTCCATTGAACAATCGACGATTTTTACCGATTGGAAAGCGGAGAAAATATGCGGTGAAAATTCCGATATTTTTTTTGAAAAAGCGTTGAAAGATTTTTTATCGCAGGAAAAAATTGAAATTAAAACGCGCAAAAAAGAAGAAGACGTTATTGTTTCGATTATTCCGAGCGAAATTAAAAACTTGTCGATAAACCAAGGCGTTTTTTTCACGCTTTATACAAACCAAAAGTATCGTCCGGCGGATATCGTTAAGGCTATTTTTCCGCAAAATCAGGTTTTTGATTTCAGAGTTATCAGAAAAAAGATAGGATTGGATATACGGTCGGTATAACGTGTTTAATAGATGAAAGAAAAATTTTTGTACAAAAAAGTTAAAAAATAAAAAAAAATTCGGCAAAACACTATAAAAAATATTATTTTATATAAATGATGAATGTTGACTAAACCAAAATTAGAAACGCGGCAGCAATGAGTAAGACGGCGATAATAAATATAATTTCTTCTTTGCTTTTCAAAACGGCGCGGACGGTTTACGCACATATAGCGGAGAAATTAAATTACGCGTTTGACGTTGTCAATTCCTCGTTAAGATTTACCCCCCCCCCCCAATCATCAAATTCCGTGCCAATCCTCTCTCAGAGCGGGTTTTATGGCATAAATCGGTATTAATTTCTGACTTTTTTGATATAATAAATCAATTTTTCATCACCTTCTCTCGTAAAGTTTTATTTACGATTATTTGCTCATTTTATATCTTCGCAAAATACCCGATAGAACAAAATCGTATTGATGTTCAAGAAAGTCGTAATGAATGGCGAGAGAACAAACAACCATCTTTTGATGTTAAGAAGTTGATTTTTCTTGATGAGAGTAGCATAAATCTTGGGATGACAAGACTTTACGGTCGAGCGGCCAAAAACCAAAGAGTTAATGATTATGTTCCTGATGTGAGATTTAAAAGAATTTCTGTATTGTCAACTATCCGCCTTGATGGCACACAAGTTCCGTTTGTTTTCAAAGGAACTCTTAATGGAGAATTGTTCAAAAAATACGTTGATAATTTCCTTGCTCCGTCTCTTTCTAAAAGGAGATATAGTGATTATGGACAACTCAACAGTGCATAGAGCTCGCGGTGTAACTGACGCAATTGTCGGTAGAGGTGCGAAAGTGTTATTTTTGCCGCCTTATTCGCCGGATTTGAATCCTATTGAACTTATGCGGTCAAAGTTAAAGAACAAATCAAGAAAGATTAAAGCACGAACGCCGGAAACTTTGATTCATGCCTTGAACGTAGCTTTGAATTGTGTTAGTTGCGAAGATATAGAAAACTGGTTCAAACACGACGGATATGCGCTACAATAAGTTAAATTGCTATAGTTAGGGAATAAAAAAATAAGGAGAGATTATATGGGGAACAAAAACAGGTTTTTGAAAGTAATGACGGCAATGGGAGTTGCGGTTACCATTATGTTTGTTATGCCGATTACAGCACAAACGCAAACATGGTACTGCGGAGCATACGATAATCCAGGTGGAGTAAGCAGTGTTACCGCTACACTTGTAGACGGTACTCTAACAATTAGCGGCATTGGGAACATGAGTAATAATTATTTTATCGACAATATTCCATGGATTGACCAAAGAACCAGTATTACCAAAATAGTTATCGGCAATTCTGTTACTTCTATCGGCGGTTACGCTTTTTACAATTGTAGTGGATTAACTTCAGTAACTATCGGCAATTCTGTTACTTCTATCGGCGGTTACGCTTTTTACAATTGT
>JAIRUI010000119.1 GCA_031254455.1 Chitinispirillales bacterium
ATAGAGGACAATATCGAAACGCCCGGACGGTTTCTCATGCACGGCAACGCCGACCGGTTTTTTTCGTCGTTTCAATTCGGCGGCTCTCGAAAAATGGTGTATTACCGTACGTTAACCCAACTTGCCTTTTTTACCCACTAAAAATGCCGGTTCAAGCCAAAAATCGGTGAAATAGATAAACGTATATAACAGATACACAGTCGTGTAACAATTATTAACTTTTAAAAGGTCGTTTGTAGTCCCAGAAACGTAATTTTCGATTTGTTTTATCGATTTTAATGTTGTATGTTTGCAGCGAGAAAAAAATATTGTATGTTTATAAAGAAAATTGTTAAAAACAACAAAAAAACCGACGTAGATTACTTTACCTACCGCCTATGCGAATCGTATCGCATCGACGACAAAGTACGCCACCGCAACATACTGAATGTAGGCAAGTTGGAAACTATCAGGAGGGAGGATTTCAAACTTTTGTGCGACAGGATAGAGCAAAAAGTAAAAGGAATAAATCCGCTGTTTCCAAACATATCGGGAAACATAGAAAAAGAAGCCGAGCATATCTATCGCAGGATTTTGCACGAAAAACTGCTGGACTGCACACCCACTACCGCCTCGCCGGCGCCTGAATCCGATGCGGAAAATTGCGATTTTCGGAAAGTGGACGTCAATTCAATATCCAATGAAGACAGCCGCTCATTCGGCGGGGAATGGCTCTCCAAGCAAATGCTCGACGCCTGCGGGCTGCCGCAAGTTTTGTCTCAAAACGTAGAAATGGAAGACGCGGAAAAGTTGATAGCCGTTGAAATTATATCGCGTATGATTCATCCGTCTTCGGAACTTGAAACAAGCCGTTGGCTGGCGAGCGACAGTTCCCTTTGCGAGATGCTTTCGCTTCGCAAAACGCCCGACCATCGCAAACTCTATGAAGCCGCGCGCTGCTTGTACAAACATAAAGAAATTGTCGAAGAGCATCTCTATAAACACTTTGCCGCCAAATACCCCGATAAGATGCGAATTTGCTTGTACGACCTGAGCAATTTTTATTTTGAAGGCCGCAAGGAAGATTCTGCGCTTGCCCGGTATGGCCGCAGCAAAGAAAAACGGAGCGACGCCAAATTAGTGTCATTGGCGCTTTTGACGGATGGGCGGGGATTCATCCGCCGCTCGAAAATATATCCGGGCAATATATCCGAGCCGGCCACCCTGAAAGACGCGATTTCGGGACTGACGCCGGACAGCGAAACAGACGCCGGATTATTTCATTCAAAACCGGTAGCGGTAATGGACGCAGGCATTGCAACGGAAGAAAACCTGACCTTTTTGCGAGAAAGCGGATTTGATTACATCTGCGTGTCCCGAAGCAATTTGCAGGATTATTCGCTGCCTGAAAACGGCTTAAAAACCGTCTTCGACAACCGCAATCATCCGATAGAATTGAGCATTGCAACCTCGGACGCTAAAGACGACGGCGACCTGTATTTGTATGTGAAAAGCGACATGAAGCAAATAAAAGAGCAGTCGATGTGCTCCAAGCTGACCGGACGTTTTGTCGCGGAACTTGAAAAAATCAAATCGTCGCTGTCCAAAAAAAGAGGGGTAAAAGAGGAAGCAGCCGTCAATCGGCGGATAGGAAGGCTGCTGCAGAAATATCCATCCATCGGCAAATTGTACAAAATAGAGACGAGAGTAGACGAAAATAAAATTGTCGTCGGTATCGATTATGAGCAGTCGAAGCCGGCGGACGCAGCGGGCGTGTATTTTATAAGGTGTTCGCAAAAACGGCTGACGGAAGAATTGATATGGGAGATTTACAATATTTTACGCGAAATAGAAAGCACGTTCCGCTGCCTGAAAACCGACTTGGATATTCGACCGATTCACCATCAAAAAGACGAAAATTCCGAAGCGCATATTTTTCTTGGAATTGTCGCCTATCAACTGGTACATGCCATTCGTCAAGGCCTCAAACAGGAAGGCGACAATCGTTCATGGAGTACGATTCGAAATATCATGTCTTCTCAAACTGCAGTTACAACGCGAATGAAACTTGAAAATAAAGACAGTCTGGTTTTGCGCAACGTTACCCGTCCAAATCAGGAACAGGCAAAAATGTACAGCTCTTTAAATTTTAAACAGTCAAACCCGAAAATGAGAAAAAAAGCCGTAGTCCCCCATAATTGATTCAGATATGCCGTATCTATCTTATTATGTGATAAATACATGCTGCAAAAAAGCAAGTTGGGTTAAGTATAGCAACACCTTTCGTCGCATCGGCTGCATGTTTTGCCCTATGGCCTCCCGAAAATCGAAACAGCGCGACAGGCTGCGTTATCCGGGCGTTGAACGTGCTATCAAGAAAAGCATTCAATACATGGTGGACGCTTTCGGATACGGCAACCGCTTCAACGCCACCGCCGATGAACTGTTTGAATGGTGGATAAGCAACCAATCCTACGACAAGTTTTTCGGGAATTTGCGCTTGCAGACTAAATTGGACTTTTCCAAAAATGAAATCAAATACCATAATTGCAAACAATAAAACTAAAATGTTATGAATAAGCAAATTGTAAAATTTTTAGAATTTAAGGGTAAAAACATCGTTTACCTGTCCCTAAACGGCTCTTATTGGATAGCCGTAAAGCCGGTTGTCGAGCGCATCAAAGCCCTTTCTACGGGCGACAAAATCGTTATCAACCAAAAAGGCAAAGACCATGTGGAAGTCGATTTT
>JAIRUI010000120.1 GCA_031254455.1 Chitinispirillales bacterium
TACTTGTTCAGGCGGCGATAATTCCGAAAATTTCAATATTAGGTATAACTCCGGATATTATTGTATTTATGCTTTTTATTTTTTCAATAAAATACGGGCAAACGGCAAGTATTTGGGTAGGTTTTATTTTAGGTTTGTTCGTTGATATTTATTCGTCTGAAATTCTTGGAGTTAATGCTCTTGCAAAAACTATAATCGGCGGCGCGATAGGATTTTTTGACCGGAAAAATTTTATGGTCGGTTTGATTTTTCAACTAATTATTTTGGCTGCAGCGCTGATAATTAACGATATTATTATATACGTACCGAATATTTATCAAAACGGAGAAAATATTATGGAAATATACGAATATATATTCAAATTTTCTATTCCGAGAGCTATTTACACCGTGTTTTTAGCGTCTGTATTTTTTGTTGCGAAAGATTTATTTCTTCCCGCGAAATGGAGAACCTGATTCATGGCATCCGTTATTGGTGCGTTACCCGAAAAAAATTCCAGTGAGAGGGAACGTAAAAGTATTGTTTTGACATTTGGTGTGGTTTTTTTATTCCTTATCCTTATTCTTCGTTTATTTTTTATCCAAATTTTTGAAGGAGATAAAAATTTTGCACAATCGGTTGACAATCAGGTTATTCAAGAAATAATAAAAGCGCCGCGTGGATTTATTTATGACCGAAACGGTGTTATTCTTGCACAAAATCGCCCATCTTATTCTGTAGGAATTATTCCGGTTCTTGTTCCTAAAAAATACAATATTATTGAACCGCTTCTCAAGATAAAAGACCGAAACGGCGTTGCACTGTTTGATTCTACGGAGCTTGTTGAAAGTATATCAAGAATAAAAAGGCGCAGTTTGTCACAGTTTGCTGTTTTACAAGAAGATATTTCTTTTGATTATGTGAGTGTAATCAGCGAACATTCATCGCAATTGCCAGGAATAATAATAGAAACCAGTATGCGGCGTGATTATCCTGTCGGGATGAGTTGTTTTCATGTCATTGGGTATTTAGGCGGTATAGATCCGTCGCAACTTGATACTTTGAAGTTTATGGGATATGAAAAAAGTGATTTTATCGGTAAAGCTGGAATTGAAAAACAGTATGAAAATATTCTTCATGGGCAGGATGGTTTGCATTATATTGAAAGAAATGCACATGGGCGGCGGCTTAGGGTTGCAGAAGAATATCCGTTTAAAGAGCCGATCGGCGGTAGTAACGTATATTTGACCATTGATGCGAATATGCAAAAAATTACGTATGAATCGTTCGAAGATACGATGAAAGGTGCGGCGGTCGCTCTTGATCCGCGAACTGGAGAAGTTTTATGCATAGTAAGCGTTCCGTCGATTGATCCGAATATTTTTTCTTTAGATACGAAACTTCGCGAAGGACAATGGAAGAAAATCGTAAACGATCTCATGAAACCGCTTAACAATAGGGCGGTTGTCGGGACATATCCTCCCGGTTCGACGTTCAAACCGGTTGCGGCGCTTGCTGCGGTGGATAGTGCACATTTAGATCCCAACGCGAGATTTCCCAAGAGTTGTACGGGAGCGTTTAGAATCGGGAGCCGGGTAGCTAAATGCTGGTATCATAATGGACACGGAAGTTTGAATCTTTACGATGCTATTAAGGTTTCGTGCAACGTTTATTTTTATCAGTTGGGGCTGAGAGTAGGCGATAAATTGATAAATCATTATGTTGATATTTTGGGTATGGGTGAGAAAACCGGAATTGATTTGCCTGTGGAAAGTAACGGATATAAATCGGGAGAAGAGGCATATAACGAAAGATTTGCCAAAAGAAATTGGAAATGGTCGGAAGGACTTGTCCTTGATTTGGCAATTGGGCAGCAACAGATTTTTACTCCTTTACAGTTGGCGGTTATGGTTGGCGCACTCGGAAACGGGAAAGAAAGATATAAGCCATATCTCTTAAAAGAGGTAGTTTATGCAGATACCGAAATAGTGTTTCGCCGCGAAATTAGCGAAGAAATGTACTCGCTTGAGAGTATAAAGCCAAAATCAATAGAAATCGTAAAAAGAGGTATGAATAACGTGGTTGAAGAGGGTGGCGGAACCGGTCGACGTGCGCGGGTGGAAGGTATTCCCGTCGGCGGAAAAAGCGGAACGGCGCAGAATCCGCTTGGAGGAGACCATGCGTTGTTTATTGCGGCTGCGCCTATGGATAATCCTGTTATTGCTGTAGCTGTTGTGGTTGAGAATGTTGGCGGAGGAGGAAGCAAATTTGCCGCTCCTATTGTAGGGAATATTTTAAATTACTACTTTGACAATACGGAAGAAGGTCAGAAAATTGCAGCTAAATATCGAAAAATAAATAAAACGGAGTATAAATGATAAAACAAAAAGCGGAGAAAAAATCTTTTGATAAAATGTTTTTTATTACGGCAATTTTTTTATGGGTTATTGGAAATGCGCTTGTTTATAGCGCCGTTGCTACTCAAACAAGCGGACCGCTTGTAGGGATTTTCAAAAATCAAGTTATTTGGACGGCAATGGGAATATTTATCGTATTTGTAATGATCTCCGTTCCTACTCACTGGTATTATAAAATAACGCCTGTTATTTATGTTGCGACAATAATTTTGCTTATTATTGTTTTGGTAAAAGGAGTTTCGGTAAAGGGTGCAGGACGTTGGTTATTGATTGGAGGATTAAAAATTCAGCCCTCCGAATTTGCTAAAATAGGACTTTTGCTTGTGCTTGCAAGGTATTTTACAAAAAACGAAATCTCATTGCAAAATCCGATCTCGCTCGTTGTTCCGGCTCTTTTGATTTTAGTTCCTTTCGGTTTGGTTGTGAAGCAGCCTGACCTTTCTACAACACTTGCGCTCGTTTCAATGTCACTCCCGATTTTTTATTGGGCGGGAATGACGCTTATTGAGATTTTTTATTTGGTTTCACCGGTGCTTTCCACTATTTTTGCTATTCTGCCGCTTATTGTAATATTTGTCCAAAGAGGAATACCTAATTCTGATTTGGAAGTATTAGCCGATAACGTTCAAAATTCATATTTTGGAATTATTTGTGCTATTCCTTGGGCGATATTTTTTGTTCTTTTGTGTTTTGTATTGTATCGTTTTCGTTTAAATAAATTTCTTACCATAATTGTAGTATCCGTAAATCTTTTTTTTGCATCGTTAGCGACTTTAATCTGGGAAAATACGCTTGACCAATATCAAAAAGTTAGAGTGATAAGTTTTATTAAGCCGCAACTTGATCCAAAAGGCAGCGGCTATCAGGTAATTCAATCGGTAATTGCGATAGGTTCCGGTAGAATTTTAGGCAAAGGTTATCTTGAGGGAACGCAGGTTAATTTGGCGTATCTTCCCGAACAGCATACCGATTTTATATTTTCTGTTCTTGGCGAGCAGTTCGGGTTTATCGGTTGTTTTTTTATTATTTTACTATTCTTTTTGTTTGTAGCCAGAGCGTTGTATTCTACACGTTTTGTCAATGACAGATTTTTTAACATTATCATTGTAGGAGCGGTATCGTTACTTGTATATCATATTTTTGTAAATATTGCTATGGTTATAGGGCTTATGCCTGTAACAGGGCTTCCGCTTCCTTTTTTGAGTTACGGGGGTTCGTTTACGATTACGGTTTCAATATTGGTAGGTTTAATACTTAGCGCTAACGCCAACAACAGAAATTTGTAGCTTTTGCGGTAATTACTATTTCTCCTTAATATTTTATGTATAGAAGGATAAAAAATGACTTTTTTGAAAAAAACGGGAAAATCAATTTCGTATGCCGACGCAGGCGTTAATTTGGCGGCTTGGGACGATACAAAAGAAAGAATCGGCAAGCTCGTAAAAACTACTTATAACGATAAAGTAGTCGGGAAATTCGGACAATTCGGCGGAATGTTTAACGTTTCGTTTTTCA
Source organism: Chitinispirillales bacterium (assembly GCA_031254455.1). Classification (NCBI taxonomy): domain Bacteria; kingdom Pseudomonadati; phylum Fibrobacterota; class Chitinispirillia; order Chitinispirillales; species Chitinispirillales bacterium. Next base: position 3,912 of record JAIRUI010000120.1, read on the forward strand.
AAGATATGAAAAATCCGATTTTGGTAAGTTCGGTTGACGGTGTCGGCACAAAACTCAAAATCGCTGTAGAAACAGGCGTACATAATACTGTCGGATACGATATAGTAAATCATTGCATTGACGATATTTTGGTTATGGGGGCAAGACCGTTAGTGTTTTTGGATTATATTGCAACGGGAATTTTGTCGCCGAAAATTATAGAGCAAATAGTAAAAGGATTGTCACAAGCGTGTAGAGAAAGCAAAATTGCGCTTATTGGCGGTGAAACGGCGGAAATGCCGGGGATGTATCGAGAAGGCGATTACGATATTGCGGGAACGATTGTCGGCGTTGTCGATGAAGAAAAGGTAATTGACGGTTCAAAAATTACTAAAGGCGATGTGGTTATCGGGTTATCTTCAAGCGGATTACACACGAACGGTTATTCTCTTGCACGAAAAATTGTACGTGAAATTGCAAACAAAAAATATGACGACATTTTTGAACCGGAAAATAAGACGTTTGGGGAAGTTTTACTCCGTCCGCATCTTGCTTATACACCGCTTTTTTCCGCTATTAATAAGGGATATATCAAAGGAATCGCGCATTTGACCGGCGGCGGTTTTCAAAATAACATCGACAGAATTTTACCGGATTGCTGCAACGCGAGAATAAACATAAATTCTTGGATTCCGCTTCCGATTTTCAAGTTTTTAGTCGAGCGGGGTAATATGAAACTTGATGAAGCGTATCGTACGTTTAATATGGGGATTGGTCTAATAGCGGTAATCGCCAAAGAAGACGCACAAAAATTACTTAACGAACCGGATATTCGTCAGTTTGTTCCGGCGCAAATCGGTGAAATTGTCAATGGAAGCGGAGATGTGGAATTAGTAGGTGAGTGGTGATTTTTTTTGGGGTGTGAGACTGTACCAAAATTTGTGTAAAACATGTATATAATTACTACAATACTTTATTATATAGTGTCAAGTTAAAAATTTCGAGAGTTTTCACCAGAAGATAGATATTTGTTTTTTGCATAAGCGTATAGTGTTCTTAAAAGAAAATATCTCCGTTAAAAATACGCCAGAATCGCTATATGTCCTCCTGATTGGTTTGCGCCGACGGAAATCTGTACTTTTTCGTATGGCGTGGTAAATAAATGCGAAAATGTAATCCCTATTATCGCACCAGCCGCAACGTCCGTCCAATAGTGCCATCCCGACCAAACTCGTGAATATCCGACGGCGGACGCCAAAACATACGCCGGAATTCCCGCACGCCAACCGTATCGAGCATGCCAATAAGCCGCTCCCGAAAATGCCGCCGCGGTGTGTCCCGATGGAAAAGAATCGCCGCGTTTATTTTGGTCTTGAAACGGTCTCGGGCGTCCCACAGCATATTTTAGCGAATAAGACAAAATTGCGGTTGAACCCATTGAAAAAAACCAATTTTTCAATCCTTCTTTATCGTGAATTATGAGAGAGTATGTTCCAGCCGAAAGCGGAATTGCGATCTGTAAAATATCTCCGGCGTGTGTAAAAAACGCGTCTTCTCGCTGTTCTTTCAAAGATTCGGAAAAAGATAACGAAATCGAAAATAACACGACAAAAAATATGGTAATTTTTGCAAAATATTTTTTAATAAAAGCCCCTTTTTAAGTTTCAGCAGCCAGAATATAATCTTTTTCGACTTTCTAAAACATTTTTATTTGCTCAATTCCAATATTTTTGCAAAAAGACAATCTATGAATCGGTGAAATTCCAAATTTTTTTATCGCCTCATAATGTTCTTTTGTGGGATATCCTTTGTGTTTTGCAAAATTGTATTCGGGGTATTTCTTGTTGTAATTTTTCATAATTCTGTCACGTACAACCTTTGCCGCGATACTTGCGGCGGCTATGCTTGCGCTTTTTGCATCGCCTTTAACTATAGTTTCCTGAAATTTTTTATCAATCTGCGGAACAAATTTGTTCCCGTCGATAAGAGCGCAATTCCATTTCATTTTTAATGACGATAAACATTTGTACATTGCAAAAAGCGAGGCGTTGAGAATATTTTTTTCATCAATTTCTTTGTGTGAAACGCAAAATACGCTGAGCGCCGCCGCTTGATTGCAAATTTCCCCAAACAACCTTTCGCGCGTTTCTTCGTTTAATTTTTTTGAATCGTTTAACTGCGGCAAATTTTCCCGTCCCGACAATATAATCGCCGCCGCCACAACCGGACCTGCAAGCGGACCGCGTCCGGCCTCGTCGCTACCGACGATAATTCCATAAATTTTTCTTTTTTGCTCATCGAAATCAAACAATATTTTTTCGTCAAACGTTTTATTCATCAGCGATTTTCGCTCTGCTTCCATCAATAATTACACGATTTTGCGAAAACGCTTTAATTACTTTCCATAAAGAATCGTGTTCTTCAATTAAAATTCGTTTCGCCAAGTCTTGCGGTGTGTAGTTATTTTTTACATCTACAGCCTTTTGAAACAAAATCGCTCCGTTGTCATATTTTTCATCGACCAAATGAATCGTTAGTCCGCTGATTTTTACCCCTTTGTCGATGACCGCTTTATGAACAAATTCACCGAACATTCCTTTTCCGCCAAACGCCGGAAGCAGTGACGGATGAATATTTATGATTTTGTTCTTGAATGCAAAAATTATTTCATCGGGAATTTTTTTTATATATCCGGCAAGTACAATTAAATCAATTTTTTTTGCAAGGAGAACATCCAAAATTTTTTTCCGATTTTCTTTGTTCGCATAAAAAACTTCAATATTTTCGGATTTTGCCGTTTCTACAACCGGCGCAGTCTCGCTGCTGCTCACGATAAGCGGAATTTTTATTTTCAAATTTCCAATTTTCACCTGTTTCAAAACAGCTTCAAAGTTGCTTCCGCGTCCGGACACAAAAAATGCGCAATTCATCTATAATTTCTCCGTTTTTTTGACTTTTCCATCCCAAAAATTCATAAAATACCTATATCCGCTCCAATCAATAACGCCAATAAACGCGGTTTTTATCACGCAGATGCACACATTGAAAAGTGACAGCGGCGCATAAAAAACGAACGGAACTATTTTACTTTTTACTCCATATAAACAAAACATAGTCGCAAACCAATAAATTCCACCCAAAAAGAAAATCGGTAAAAGCAAATTCGCAATGTCAAATTTAACAATGGCAAGAATTACAATTATTGTAATTCTTACAAACATGAAAAGTGAAACAAGTGAAAGTAAAATAGCAAAAAACCATGAAATTCTTTGATGATATTTGAGATATTGTACTTGACGTACGAACCATTTCTCCGCTTTAAAGTAAGAATTTATCGTATCGTCAGTGTCGGTTATCGCATCAAAACAAAACTCGATTTTCTTTTTGTTTTTTACCAAAATTTCGGCAAGCGATAGATCGTCGACGCTCGTTTCGATCCAGCGCTCACGAATTTTCAAAGCATCGTAATCTTTTTTTCTTATCGCCATTGAACCGCCCCAAAGCCCTGAATTAAATAATTTCGCCGACATAACAAAAAGTACAAACAAAACATAATTTTGAAAGCTATGAACAATTGCACCTATGTTACTTGTTTTGGAATAAAGCCAACGAAATCCGCTTGCCGCCGTAATTTTCTCGTTTTCAAACGGACGAATTAAAGAATCAAGCCAGTTGGACTTCGGTGCAATGTCGGAGTCGGCAAAAATAAAAATTTCTATATTTTCGCCGGATTTTTCGACCGCGCGAACCAAATTCAAATTTTTTTGCCCACAAAATTTTGTTTGTTCGGAAACGACAAGCGTCCCTTTTTTGTAGAAATCAATTTTTTGACGAATAACGCCGACTGCGACGTCAGTTTCGCTTTCTACCGCAAAAAAAAGTTCATAATTAGGATAGGGGAGTTCGAAAAATCGCTCAATGTTTCTTTCAAAATCGTCCGTAATTCCTTTGCAAGGGATAAAAATTGCGCATTTGGGAGTAAAATTTTTTGAGCGGTATTTTTTAGCGTACTTTTTTTTGAGAAAGAACGCTAAAAACGATAACGCTATCAAAAAAAGCGGAAGCGTTATACTTAAAATCAATTCTCCAATTTGTATATTCATAATAAAATAATAGTTTCTAAAAATTCATATTAAAATAATAAAATTTGTTATTAATTAAATGAATTTTTATTTTTTATTTAAATTTATACACTATTACGATAAAAATATATTATATTATTGATTGTGTATGGTTTCATTCAAAACAATTAACGGAGGGTTTATTATGAACAAAAGCGAATTGGTTTCGGCGGCTGCGGAAAAAACAGGGCTTGCAAAAGGTGATGTTGAAAAAGCATTGGGTGGGATTCTTGATGCAATTAAAGAATCGGTGATTAAAGGCAATGCCGTCCAACTGATTGGTTTCGGTTCTTTCGAACGTGCGGAAAGAGGAGCTAAAAAAGGGTTCAATCCAAAAACAAAACAGAAAATTGAAATCCCTGCATCAAAAACTGTTCGTTTTAAAGCAGGTTCTGCATTTAAAGAAGCGGTTAATAAGTAATATTTATTTTTTACTTGTATTAAAAAAAAGTTTCTTGTTATGAGAAACTTTTTTTAATATGGAATTTTATGCATAACATTGGGATGCAAACACTACTTCCAATACTTAATAATAATAGTTTTGCTCAGATTTTAAACGATTTTACCGGGCTGGATATCGCAATATTCGGAAGCAGCAGGTTAAAAAAAACTTGGCGTTTAGAAAAAAAAGTGGGCAAATATTCGCTTATTATACCTAATTCATTCGCCTATGTCCCGGACGAAATAAAAAAGGCTCTTTTATGTTGGGCGCAAATTATCATAGAACAAAAATTTAATAGACGAAATGCAAATATAACAGCAAAAAAACAAATTAAAAAATTGGAAGACAAAATTTACGCGTTCATAAAAGACGAATTTGGATTTGATGAAAAAAGAATTATTATCGCCCCGCAAAAAAAATTTCGATATACCGACGGAAAGAAATTTGATTTAACAGATATTTTCAACAAACTTAATAACGAATATTTTGACGGTGCGTTAAAATGCTTTTTCAGATGGGGGAAAGTAGGAAGTAGAACGTCATATCACACAATTTGCCGAGACGAGCGAGGCGTCCCTTTTCATTTAATAACAATCGCCGGTTTATATAACCTGCATTCTGTTCCGGATTTTGCCATAGAATCAGTTATGTACCACGAAATGCTTCACATTGCTTATCCGCCGGAAATTTCCGGGATACGCCGTAATGTTCATCATAAGCAATTTCGCGAAAAAGAACGGCAATTTCCCCACTACGAAGAATGGAAAAATTGGCAAGGAAAAGACGAAAGGAGGTGTTGATGAATAACTGTGCGGTGTTTTTCGGCTCAAAAACTGCCGGATACGAACAAAATGCGAAAATTCAAAATGAAATTACTAAAGAAACGGTCAAATTTTGCATCGAAAAAGTTCCTGAATTCAAAAACGGCTTATGGCTTGATTTGGGAAGCGGAACCGGATTTGCACGAAAAAAACTCGTTGGAATTTTTAGAGAAATAAACATAATTTCTTTTGATATTTCTCTTATACCTCTTCTGCAAAATGAAAACAGTGTCTGCGGAGATTTTGATTTTTTCCCGTTTTCGGACAATTCTTTCGATAAAATAATTTCCTGCTCGGCTCTTCAATGGAGTAAAAATATTAAAAAAGTTTTGCAAAATTTATTTAACGCTATTAAAATTGACGGGAAATTGATAATCGCAATTTTTGGATACGGAACGCTTGAGAAATTACAGTTTTTGCAAAAAAAATTCGGAATAAAACCACTCGTTTCATTTTATAAACAAGAATTTTTGGAAGAAATTTTTCAGGAAGTCGGGTTTGGAGTCACCGCAAAAAATGAAAATATTTTTTTGCAGAAATTTAATTTCGCATATGATGCGCTGAAAAGTATTTCAAAAATCGGCGCGGCAAGCCACGACGGCAACATTCTTTCGTCAAAAAGTCTTAAAGAATTTGTTTTACAATACGAAAAAATGTTTGAAGACAATGAAATTATTCACGAATATAAAACGTTTTTCTACATTTTGGAAAAAAGATGAAACCGTCCGCCCAAAATCGTTTTGAATACGAATTGGAAACGCTTTCAAAAAATTCCCAAATGCGTTTT
>JAIRUI010000121.1 GCA_031254455.1 Chitinispirillales bacterium
GAGATTGAAGTAGCAAGAAGCGGCATAGATTCGGTAAGCAATGTGATTAACGCCTTAAAAGCGATAATAGACTACAAAGGCTTTGCTACCGATACGATAAATAAGACAAGCGACGACAAGGGCGTATTAACCGGAGAACCCGTATTTGAGATTACCACAAGAGAAAGCGGGCAGGCTTCGCGTTCGGTAAGAGACGGCGGTGCAATATCGGTGAGTGAATTACTCCAAAACGGAGAATATAACGTCGCAGTGAAGGTAAGCGATATTGTCGCGCAAAACTATAAACCCGAAGATGGACAGATAGTATTAAAGGTAAGCGATTTGTTTGTTACTTTCACTACCGAAACCCGCGAGGGACCTATAGCGATCGCCAAACCGCAGAAGTCCGACAGAAAGTACGGTATTTTGCTTGAAAAGGCTGTTGTATCTGATGTTGCAAAGATTTCGGTAAAAACTCCTGAGCAAGCGCAAGTTACCCTTATTGTTTATGACAACGTCGGCAATGTGGTGTTTGAATCCAAGAACAGAAATAACAAAGAGATATTGTGGGATTTGACCAACAGCGCAGGTAGAAATGTTGCGAACGGCGCGTATCTGATAATCGCCGAAGCGAGAGGAAATAACGCAAAGACGTATAAGTATTCGGCGAAGTTGGGTGTGAAACGATAACTGGACTGGATTGCTTCGCTACGTTCGCAATGACGGGACAGTATTTAATAAACGGGGTGCGGAGAGATTTGCACTCCGTTTTTGTCTTACCGATATAGCCGGATAGTATATTATCGTTATAAATAAAGGAGTAATAATCATGCAAAACATACTCACATCTGAAATAATAAATTTAATTGATTGGAATGAATTTTTTCGTTTTTGGAAATTTAACGGAAGATATCCCGAAATTTTAAAGAATGACGAAGCGCAGAATTTGTTTCAAAACGCAAAAGATTTGCTTAAAAAACTGCAAGATGAAAATTTTTATTGCGGTGAAGCGAAAATTGAATTTTTTGACGCAAAATCCGAAAACGATAATATAATTATTTTCCCCGGCATAAACTCAAATTTTAATGAACCGATTACGATTCGTTGTTTAAGACAACAAAACAAAAAAAATAACGACGAACCGTATTATTGTCTTGCAGATTTTATTTCGTCAAGCGAGAAAATCGGGGTTTTTGCGCTTACAAGCGGCGCAGAATTTGAAAAGAAAGCGAAAGAATCGGCTAAAAACGGCGATTTATATTATTCACTTACGTATCAGTCGCTTTCAGAACGTGTCGTAGAAGCGTTTTGTGAAAGTTACCATACAAAATATTTGAACGGACGAAACGGAATACGTCCCGCAATCGGCTATCCGTCGCTTCCCGATTTAAGAATTATGAAAATCGCCGATAAAATTCTTAATTTTGAAAGCGTTAAGATTTCTCTAAACCAAAACTATATGATGTCGCCGCTCTCGTCTGTTTGCGGATTTTATATAACCCACCCGAAGGTTAAATACTTTTCTGTAGGAAAACCTGCCGATGATCAATTACTCGACTATGCAAAACGCGGAAACGAAAGTATTGAGGAAGCAAGAAAATGGGTCGGCTAAGAGTCTGTTTCACAAATTGTGTTTTACCGAAATTCATCGCTTTTAAGGTTGTGAAGATTTCGATGAAATCAACAATTTTTCTCCTTTTTTTATTATTCTAAATCTGTCTTTTGATTTTGGAATATAAACGTTTGATATCTGTGAAATTGCGGTCTCGTTTGTAAACCATACCGTCATTTTTGGACGAAAAAAGAAACGCTCTTTTTTGATCTGCGACGAATTTGCGGAAGAAATTAAGATGTCGTATAAAATCGGACATTGCTCGTTTTTTTCAAAAAAGTTATTTGACGAAATAATTATTTTTGTTTCGTCCGATATAGCGGCGATTCCCCAAACGAAAAACCTGAAACTCCATCCGTATCTATATAAATGACGAATCGTATCTGTCTGATTATCCGTATTGTATTTCAGCAGTTTATCGTTTGAAATAAAAAAAGAGGTCGTATCGAAAATCGGCGGGTTTTCACTTAAATAAATACGCAAATCCCCGTCTTTTTTTTTAACGTTCTGTTCAAAAAAAACTATAGAAAAATTATCGTTATCGTTTTCTAAATAATATTCGCTGCGCATTTGCCAAGGATTGTTTGACGATTGTTTTGAATACCATGTGACAAGCGGAGTCAGAATCAAAAAAACAATAATTTTAAACTTACTCGTTTTACGGACGGGCGGCGGGCATTTTTCACGTCTTTTTATCATATTTATCCTAATGTTTCGTTACGGAAAATATAATTCCTTTATTTATATTGTAAAATAATTATTTTCGCTTATTGTCAAAAACAAAAATATAGAAAAATGAAAAAATATATATTTAAGCGTTTCCTTGCGACTTTCCCGCTTCTTTTGGGCATGTCGTTTGTTTCATTCTTTTTTATTCGACTCGCGCCTGGCGACATGCTTGCGCCGTATCGGGCGAATCCGCAAGTTTCGCAAGAAACAATAGCCGCCATAGAAAAAAAATTTCATTTAGACAAACCGCTTTTTGAGCAATACGGTTATTGGTTAAGAAATATTTTACACGGAGATATGGGTTATTCGTTCCTCAAAAAGGACAACGTTTCTTCGGTGATTTTGAGCCGATTGGCAAATACTCTGATTTTGGCGCTTTTCACGATTTTTATAACTTGGACGGTGGCGATTCCTTTGGGAATCTATTCGGCGGCAAATCAATATAAGCCTGTTGACGGATTTTTTTCGTTTATTTCATATATTGGAATTTCTTTTCCCAATTTTTTTCTTGCGTTGCTTCTTTTAGCCTTGATTTCGGTGACTCCGGAAATCCCTATCGTCGGGAAATTGCCGCTTGGCGGAATGAAATCTCCCGATTACGAAACCTTTTCGACCGTTCAAAAATTCTTTGACGTGTTAAAACACCTTCTTGTTCCCGGAATTGTTTTGGCAACCGCTTCTATGGCCGGATTGCAGAGAATTATGCGCGGAAACATGCTCGAAGAATTGCGTCAAAGATACATAACGACGGCGCGTGCGAAAGGATTGCCCGAAAACAAAGTAATTTACAAACACGCTTTGCGAAACGCGATAAATCCGCTTATTACGATTTTTGGATACGAATTTTCGACGCTTCTTTCCGGAGCGGCGCTTACCGAAATTATTACAGGCTACCCGGGACTTGGCGCGGTTATGCTTGAAGCGGTTCGCGCTCAAGACCAATTTCTAGTTATGGGCGATATGCTGATGAGTGGAATACTGCTTATCGCCGGTAATCTAATAGCCGATATTTTACTTGCCGTCTGCGACCCAAGAGTAAAATTAAGTTAAATTTACAATTATTATCATTTCTTTGTTGAATATTATTATTTTCATTTAATGAATTTTAACGGGAGGGTTTTATGATTAAAAAAATTGGAATAGTATTGTGTTTTACATTTGTTTTGTTTGCGGCGAATTATCGAGAGGCTTCTCCCGTTCATCCGGGCGATTTTCCCATAGAAAGCGTTCCGCAATTCGTGATAATCGGCGCGGACGATTGTTCGGAAGCCGAAACGATTTTATGGCTTGTCGATTTCTTGGGTAAACTTAAAAACCCCGACGGTTCTCCTGTTCTTATGAATTTCTACGTGAACGGAAGGTACGCGCAGGATAATTATTCGGGAGCGGCGGACACTTCCGTTAAAAAAGTTTGGCAGGCATGGAAAAAAGCGATTGATGCAGGACACGAAATCGGAAACCACACTTATTCGCATTGGTTCAACAGCGACTTTGAAGAACCGCGCGAGGATCCGCGGCTTTTGAGCGTAGAACGCTGGAATGCCGAAATTATTTCAAACGACTTGACGATAACCGCAAATTTAGGAATTTCCAGAAGCAAAATTTATGGTTTCCGTTCGCCGTTTTTGGAATATAACAGAGCGACTTTTGAGGCGACGACAAGAAGAGGTTTTTTGTATGACTGTTCTATTGAAGAAGGAATGCAGCCGGATCAAAACGGCATGAACAGATATTGGCCATACCAGATAACAAACGGTGCGGAAATTGACAGTTTGCAGGCGGAATGGTCAACGGGCGAAGACGATTGGGGATATAAGGCGATAGGAAAATTTCCTAATTCAAGAATGTGGGAAATTCCCGTTTATTCCTACATTGTACCGCACGATAGTTTGTCTGAAAAATACGGTTTTAAGAAAGGACTTCGCACAAGAGTCATAAAAAATACGCCTTGGTTTGACTCCGCAACGGGAAATTTAACAGGTTTTGACTATAACATGTACGCACCGAAACCATGGGAAGGCGCTTCGATGAAAGCAAACGAATGCTTGGCGACCCTCAAAAATACTTTTGATACGCATTACAAAGGAAATCGCGCGCCTATGACTTTGGGAATGCACCCCGATTATTATATGAAAAATCGTGACAGCGATTATAAATCGGCGGGAAACTATTTGCAGAGGAGAAAAATAATAGAGGAATTTTTACTCTACGTCATAAAAAATCAGGATGTTAGAATTATTACGGGACATTCGCTTATCGCCTGGATGAGAAATCCTATTCCGCTTAGCGACACGCCGGTTTTGGACGAAAAAGGCGAACCGGTAAGAAATCATGTTAATAAAAGACCGGTCGGCAGAAAACCTATGCGTGATGTCGGAGAGCAAAATTCGGAAAATTCGGAAAGCGAACAGCAATCCGCCGAACCGACAACTGAAAAGTCCGAATAAGCAAAAGAAACTGCAAAACGATAAAAACCGAAGTGATTTCCGCTTCGGTTTTTTATTTAGACTTCTTTCCTGTCTCCCGCAACATTGCTCAAAACTTTCAAAAAATCAATAGTCTCGATAACGTCGTGAACGCGAAATATTGTCGCCCCGCACAAATACGCTTGCGCAACCGCCGCAAGTCCGCCGCATAAACGGCTTCGAGTATTTGAACCTATTGCCTGAGCTAAAAAGCGTTTTCTTGACGCGGCATACAAAATCGGGTATCCGTCAAACGAAATTTTATCCAAGTCTGCAGTTAAAGCCATATTATCTTCGTATGTTTTTGCAAAACCAATTCCCGGATCAAGTATTATTTTCTCTTTGGAAACGCCGGCGTTTAAAAAAAATTTTACAGATTCTTTCAATTCCGCTTTCACGTCGTCTAAAACGTTGTCGTAATGCGGATTATTTTGCATTGTTCTAGGATTTTCACGGCTGTGCATTACGACTGCCGTTGCATTGTATTTTGCTATAATTTTGAGAATTTTTTCATCGTTTCTACCGGCGCTTACGTCATTTATCCAATTAGCCCCTGCCGATAAAGCCTCTTGAGCCACTTGTGATTTTCGAGTGTCTATGGAAATTTCAACATCAAATCTTCTGCGTATTTCTTCCACTGCCGGGACGACACGGTCAAGTTCTTCGTTAAGTTCCACCGGCAGACTTCCCGGACGAGTCGATTCTCCGCCTATATCAATGATTTCTGCTCCTTCGTTTACAATTTGCAAGGCGCGGGCAATGATTTTATCTGTCGAAGCGAAATACGATCCTCCGTCATAAAAAGAATCAGGGGTGATATTTAATATACCCATCACCCTAAAATTTCGACTCATTTTTTGTCGCTTTCTTCCGCTTCTTTCTTAATTGTTTTTTCTTCGCTGTAAAAAACGTTTTCATCAAGCGCTTTTAACGCTGTTTTTGAAATAAAGATTATATCTTCTGCAAGTTTTATATTTTTTTGATGTAATTTTATTTTGTTTTGTCCTCTTTTTATACTTTCCAAGAATGATTTAACCCGTTTCTTATCCATCCGCTCTTTTGTCTTTTCTTCTACAATTTGTGATTCAAGAAAAAGAATTATACTTTCTTCTTCTTCTATTATTTTTTGTGAAGAAGATATCGCTTTTTGGTTTTGTAAAATTGTTTCGTTAAAACATTCGTTTGAATATTGCGTCTGCCCGTTTGATGAAATTTCTACCGTATCTTCTTGAACGGAATTTACGGTTACAGGCATATCTTTATCCCTGCTCTTTTTAGCTTTCTCAAGAATATCGCCGGAAAGAATTTTATCTATTTCTTCTTTATCCAAAAGTTCGTGTTCCATAAGAGCGTTCGCCAAAAGTTCAAGCTGATCGCGATTTTTGGTAAGAATATCTACAGCGCGCTCTTCCTGCTCAAGCATAATTCCCTTAAGCAGGGCGTCAACGTTTTCTGCGGTTTTTTCGGAAAAATCTCTATGGTTTCTAATTTCACGCGCTAAGAAAATATGTTCTTCTTTTTCGCCAAAAGCGACTGGTCCCATTTCCGTCATCCCATATTCACAAATCATTTTTCTTACAAGTTCCGTAGATACCTTTATATCGTTCGCCGCGCCTGTTGTCAGATTGTCAAATATCATTTTTTCCGCTACTCGTCCACCCATTGCGACACAAATTCTATCTAAAATATATTCTTTTGAATATGAATGACGATCTTCGTCTGGAACAGAGTAAGTTATTCCCAAAGCCCTGCCGCGCGGGATTATTGTAACCTTATGAAGCGGATCCGCATTTTTGCAATGAATGGTACATATTGCGTGTCCTGCTTCATGATATGCGGTCATTTTTTTCTCTTTTTCCGAAAGCACTAAACTTTTACGTTCCGCACCCATAGAAATTTTATCTTTTGCCTCTTCAAAATCAATCATCGTAACTTTTTCCTGATTAAATCTTGCCGCAAACAAAGCCGCTTCATTAACCAAATTCGCCAAATCCGCGCCAACAAATCCGGGAGTCCCTTTGGCAAGCGTTTCCAAATTCACGTCATCTGAAATCGGTATATTTTTTGTATGAACTTTAAGAATTTCTTCGCGCCCTTTTACATCCGGAACATCAACGACGACCTGTCTGTCAAACCTTCCGGCGCGAAGCAATGCCGGATCCAAAACATCGGGACGGTTTGTAGCCGCAACAACGATAACGCCCGAATTTTCTTCAAATCCGTCCATCTCTACAAGCATTTGGTTGAGCGTCTGCTCTCTTTCGTCATGTCCGCCGCCCATACCGGCGCCGCGTTGACGTCCGACCGCATCTATTTCGTCTATAAAAATTATGCATGGCGCTTGTTTTTTCGCCGTTTCAAACAAATCGCGTACACGTGACGCTCCGACTCCGACAAACATCTCGACAAAATCCGAACCGCTCATTGAAAAAAACGGCACCTTAGCTTCTCCTGCGACAGCTTTTGCAAGCAAAGTTTTTCCGGTCCCCGGCGATCCCAAAAGTAAAACTCCTTTTGGAATTTTCCCGCCGAGTTTTTTGTATTTTTGAGGCGATTTCAAAAAATCCACGATTTCCGCCAACTCGTCTTTCGCCTCCTGAACCCCTGCGACGTCGGCAAACGTTTTTGTGTTATTATCTATTATATGCTGCTTTACGTGTGATTTCCCAAAACCGAAAACTCCTCCTTGCGCACCCTGAAAACCACGGAACATTGTAAATAAAAAAATTAAAAATATTATAGGCCAAATTCCGCTTATAAACTCAAGCACTCCCTGTTTTCTTTCCTTAAAGACGTATGAAAGTCCCGCTTCTTCCCATTTTTCAAGAATTTTGGAATCCACAAACGGAAGATTTACCGAAAAGTTTGTCCCCGAAGCCTTCACGGATGAGATTTTTCTTAAAACGGTACTATCGTTAACTCTGCCGTAAAGTTTTGCCGTACCATCGTTTCTCTGTTCAATTACCGCCGCCGAAGACGTATCAAAAATATTCTTGCTTTCTTTTAACAGCAAAAGCGTTTGGAACTCACTATAATTTAACTCTACCGACGTCGCCGTTTCCGCAATTTCTACCATTTTGGTGAAAAGATAAATTCCGGAAATAATTAACACCCAAATCAAAATTGTATTGAAAGATTTTGGGCTTTTTTGTTTTTTTGTTTCGGGCGGAAGCGAAATTTTTATCGGCTGGTCTGTTTTTTTCTGCTCGTCGTTTTTATTCTGTTCTGCCAATTTATACTCCTTGTTTTATTTTTCGATTTAAAAAGAAACAGCGAAAAAATTCTCAGCATTCTGTTGAATAATCTCTGCAAATTTTTCTTTATTTATCCCATAAATTTGCGAAACCTTTTCACCGACAAATCGAACAAAAGCCGGTTCGTTCGGTTTCCCGCGAAACGGCGAAGGCGCAAGCCACGGAGAGTCCGTTTCCACAAGTATCCGTTCAATCGGAACCGCCTTTATCGTTTCGTCCAAGCCGCTGTTTTTGAAAGTAGTGATTCCTGAAAAAGAAATAAAATATCCGTTATCCGTAATTTTTTTCGCCATTTGAGCGCTTCCGGTAAAACAATGAAAAAGAACGTCTTTCATTCCTTGAGAAACACAAATTTCAAGTACTTTTTCGTCAAGCATTCTTGAATGAACAACAAGAGGTTTATTTATTTTTTTTGACAAAGCTATTTGTTTGTCAAAAACAACCGCCTGTTTATCAAGCGGCGGATAATCGCTTTTTTGCGATCCGTCCATACCGGTTTCTCCTATTGCGACAACATTTTCTGACAAAGCTAAATTTTCTAAAGTTTCTATCCAATCTTCATCTTCATAAAAATTTTCGCTCTCAGGTACGCATACTCCTATAACGGCAAACGTTTTTATCGGCGTCTCTGAAAATGTACGTTCTACAGCGATTTTCGCTTCGTCAATATTCGTAGCGACATTAATAACTCCGACTACGCCTGCGGTTTTCGCGGCGATTATTTTTTGCATAAATTCGTCATAAGAAACACTTGCAAGATGAGCATGCGTATCAACCCACATTATTGAGAAACCCTTTTTATATTTCCCCATTCGGTTAGACTCATTATTTTTATCGAGTCCTTGGTAAATTTCCAGACACCGCTCGCTCCCGCTTTTTCAACCTGTTTACCGTTTATTTGTATATCAGTCGCAAAGAAATTGCCGACACGAACGTTTATACTGTCTTGAGCGGACGCCGTAATTATTTTTGACATAGAACGAATAAGACGCCCTTTTTCAAATATTTTCCCGTCAGTGATTATTTCAATCCACGCAGAATCTTTTATTACACGTATCTGCATCTCTATCGTATCCGGAACTTGGAGAACAAGCGCGTCGTCACCCGAAATCGCTTCCAGATCTTCAGGATTTTGCTCGTCTGAAACAAGCGTAATAGAATCGGCTTGGCTATTTCCATGATGATCGGCGGACGGCGACAAAACACTTTTGTTTGCGCCAAAATATAGTAAAACAAAAAGCAAAAGCACAAACAACGCCACTAAAATAAAACTTACATTTTTTTTATTTTCGGAAACATTCAACGGAATTTTTAATCCGATGTTTTTATCTTCTTTGTAATTTTTCGGGGAGATTTCCACCTTTTCGCTTCTTTCTTCCGAAAGCTGCTCTATAAGTTTTTCCGAATCAAGCGCAAGAAAGTCCGCAATAGTTTTCACATAAGCCCTAATATAAGGTTCAGCCGGAATCGTCTCATAATCATCGTCTTCTATCGCCTTAACATAATTTTTGCTTATTCTTAAATCACTGGAGATTTTTTCTATCGATAATCCTAAAGATACTCTTTGTTTGCGCAGAATACTGCCAATTGATTTTTTTTCTTTATTAACAACAATGTCTTCGACAGAATTGTTTTCATTATTTTCTTTGTTGTCGCAGTTATCCTGTTCCATTACTACACCCTCCCCTGTTTACCGTCTTATAATCATATTATCATTGATATCAAGCATAAAAAATACTTTTTTGACACATTGAAATGAAATTATTTTATTCTTGCCGTGTATTTTTTCAATAAATTTATGGTTGTACAAATCGGAAGTCCCATAACGTTTGAATAATCCCCGTTTATTTTTTCTATAAAATATTTTCCGTCTTCTTGAATACCGTAGCCTCCCGCCTTGTCGGAGAAATTTGCCTTTTTCAGATATTCTTCTATTTCATTGTCGTCAATACGTCTAAACCAAACATCGGTTTTTTGTAAAAAATTCTCGTTAAAATTAATTTTTTTACAAGCCAAATTTACCGCGGTATAGACACTATGTTTTCTCCCGGAAAGCATTTTAAGCATCATATTTGCATCAGCCGCATTTTTTGGTTTTCCCAACACATTTTTGTTTAAAACTACGACAGTGTCTGCGGAAAGAACGGGAACGTCCGGATATTTTTCGCAGACAAATTTCCCTTTTTCTTTTGCAAGCAATATTATTGCGTTTTTAATTTCTTTGTTTTCAAAAAACCTGTATTCGTCGCCTATATCAACGGTTTCCACAATAAAATCAATACCCGTCCCCAAAAGTATTTCTTTGCGGCGCGGTGATTTCGACGCTAGAATCAGACCGTTTATATTTTGCTTCCAAGACATCTTATTCTTTATAATCTGCGGTTAATACAACAAAAACCTGCATCCCAAGCCCTCTGCCGAAATCAGTTAATCTTTCGCCGGTAGTCGCCGTCATCGCAACGCCGCTCAACGGTATATTAAGCGTTTGGGCTATTTTTTCACGGATTTTCGGAATATAATCCGCTAATTTCGGCTTTTGCGCCTCAATTGAAAACGAAACGTGTACAATTTTATGATTACCTAAATATTCTAAGGATTTTTTAAGATAAACGCTACTGTCTTTTATTCCTTCTTTAAGACATAATTCGTCGGCTTTCGCACCTAAAATATTAACCGTTGTAATTCCCGAAACCGCGTTTGTCAGAGCATGCAAAATAACATCCGCATCGCTGTTTCCTTCAAGCCCCGTCTCATTAGGAATGAATACGCCTCCCAAAATAAGCGGTTTTGTGATATCTTCGGTTTCAAATCTATGCGAATCCTGTCCAATTGCGACTTTTATCATAATTCACCCAAGTTTTTCAGTAGTTTTAAAGTGTAGTTTTGCAACAAATTTAAGATTTTCGCGTCCGTGCTTTGAAATAAATTTTCTGCCGATTTCAATTACGTTATTCCCCGCTCCTAAAGGAATTTTCATCTTGTATTTTCGCGATAAAATTCCAACTTTTTCAACAAAACAATTTCGCGCCACTATGGATGCCGCAGCAATCGCAATGTCGTTATTCTCGCCGTGAACAATCGCACTGACTTGCATTTTCGGATATTTCAATAAAAAACGGGTTACTAACGATTCGTCTGCAAATTTATCAAAAACCGCAATGTTTATTTCGGAATGTTTTTCTTTAAGATTATCAAAAACCATCGCATGAGTAAGCCCTAAAAGAACGTTTAAATTTTTGAATTTTGAATACATTTCATTATACTTTTCGACAGAAGGGTGAACGATTGAAATATTGCGCCCATATCTTAAAAGAAGAATCTTCGCAATTTCAGCGACTCTTTTGTCGTTTAATTTTTTACTGTCGCAAACGCCGATTTTTATCAATTCCTCTTGCGTTTTTGTAGAATCAATAAAAAACCCCGCAGTTACAAGCGGGCCGAAAAAATCGCCTTTACCGGCTTCGTCAGAACCAAAATGCGCTTGAAAATCCGCATCCTCCAGTGAAAACGGCGGCTTATCTTCGACGCTATAAACAAATTTTCTAGTTGCATCGCCGCATTTAATTTCTACAAGCGATAGACTGTTTTTTTTGGGAGAATAATAAACGGAAACTTTTCCATCGTCTTCTTGCCCCTTTACAGATAATTGAACGCCATACGGGATATCTTTTATTTTTTCAAAAAATATACCGTGTTTAACAAGGGACGGCTCTATTTCACAAAGTTTTTCTTCTAATTGCTTTATTGACGAATATTTCATGTTTTCATCCGTTTTAATTTTAATGTTCTAAAATATTTTGCGTGAATATAGTATTATTTTGACGTAAATAGTTGATAAAAGATAAAAAAGTATAAAATTGCAAAATTTCTTCATCTCGTCAAAATAACGCCGCTTTCAATGTGAAAAGTGTTAGGATAGCAATCAAAAATCGCCGTTTTCTCAATTTTATATCCGCACTCGTTGACGAAAAAATTGCAATCGCGGGCTTGTGTAGAAATATCGCACGAAACATAAACGATTTTCTCGGGCGAAAGCGAACGTATGCCGGTTCTGACTTCTTTTGAAAGTCCTATTCTAGGCGGATCGACGATAATGCAGTCGGGTTTAATATTTTTAGATTTTAAGAATTTTTCTGCGCTCAAACCAATCGCTTTCGCATTTTTTATCCCGTTATTATCAAAAGTTTTTTGCGCAGATTTCGCCATAATCTCATCAACTTCCAAAAGTGTAATATTTCTTGCTTTTTTGCTGCAAAACACCGAAAAAAGTCCAACCCCGCCGTAAACGTCAAGTAAATTCTCACATTTAAAAATATTGCTTTCGCACCAATTCGCCATTGTCCGAGTAATAAATTTATTTGCCTGAAAAAATGAATTCCAACTGACTTCAAATTTATATTTTTCAACGCAGATTTCACCGATTTTTTTGTTAAGCGACGATACGACTTCGTTTCCGCAGTCGATAAGTTTTATCTCTTTCAAATTCAAACTTTGTTCAAATATTTGGTTTCTGTCCGCTAAAAACGCATTAAGATTTTCGCTCAAAAGAGGGCAATTTTCAATGTCGATTATTTCATGCGACTTTTTTGATAAAAAACCTAATTTTTTCACTTTTTTGTCAATACTGAATTTTACACGAATTCTGTAATTCTTTTCATCGGCGGAAAAAATCTCCGGCGGTAAAAAATCGTAAATTTTACCTATGCGCCGCATTACGTCTTCAAAAATTTCCTTTTTACACGAACGTTGAAAATCATAGTCCATAAATTGCCAGTCGCAACCGCCGCAAGTCCCAAAATATTTACAAAAACAGTCTCTTCGACGCGGAGACGTTTTAAAGATTTCTTGCACTTTGAAAACCTGCGTTCCGCCCGATTTCCGGACTTGCTGACAATCGGCGCTTTCATTGGGCAAAAGCCCTTCGACAAACACGACTCCGCTTTGAGTTCGACAAAGTCCAAGTCCGCCGAAAAGCATTTTTTCACACGACAATTTCACGTTTTTAAGAATTTTGCGCCCCACCATTCGTTTTCGACAATCTCTTTTTGCAGTTCAAAGCCGAATTTTTTCGCTTCTTCGACGATTTTTTCCCGTTCTTCAAACAAAATCCCCGACCATAGTAAAAATCCGTCTTTATGTAAAATTTTACAAATATCATTTAGTAACGGCATAGATTGCGAACTAATCATATTCATAACAACAGTGTCAAATTTTGCCGACATGTTTACTTTTTCAAGTCCGCCGATAATAAAACGAATGTCGGAGTTTTCTTTGTTGTCTTCAAAGTTTTGCGCTAAATTTTCTTCACAATCTTTGTCGATTTCTAATCCGGTTATTGATTTGTAATCGGCAATTTGCGCTGCGAAAGCAAGCACGCCGGAACCTGTTCCTATGTCTAAAAGCGTTTTTGCACCCGCTGTTTCTTCAATAAGTTTTGCAGCGATTCTCGTGGTTTCGTGATGTCCCGTACCAAACGCCATTTTCGGCTCAATTTTAATCCAACATTCACCGTTTTGCATTTTAGGTTCAAGCCACTTGGGCGAAACCCAAATTTTTTCGGTAATTTTTACGGGCGAAATCGTCTTTTTCCATTCTTCGTTCCAATCGCGGTTTTCAATTTCTTCAACTCGTGAAACGCTGTAATTTTGCAAAAGCAGTTTTTGCACGTTTAACGCACAATCTTTGTCGTCATAACAAATGTTTATTTTTATTTTTCCATCCGTTTCCGTTTCCGAAAACCCCAAGAATCCATCGACAATACACTCGGCAAGTAAATTTTCAACTTTTTGCGGCGAAGCAGTCACGTCAAAAGCGTAATATTGCGGCATAAAATCCTCTCTTAAATATGTATTTTTAATTTAACACGAAATTATAGTTTTTACCGAAAAGTTTTTTATCGCCTGTAAAAAAGTGAAAATCGGCAAATTTATAAAATATAAAATACGTTTTGATGAGGATAAATAATGTTTTAAGGTTGAAAGCCTTTACGGACGATTGGAAATACCAAAGTAATCCTGTCCGTAAAAACTTTCAACCATGTAAATCGCCGATAAAGACGTTACAAAACAACAATTTTTACTTTTTTACATAAGTTATAAATCCCGTTTCGTCTTTAAGAACGCCGTTCTTAAAAGTTCCAGTCCACTCTGGAAGGTAGGTATCGCTGTCGAAATCGGCAAGGTCCCAAACGACTGTTACAGTTCCGTCTTCGTCAAGCCTCCAATAAAACACATCTTCTTGGACAGCATAATGACCGGTTCCGTCCGCATTAAATACCGCCCAGTCTATCTTCCCGACAACCATCGCCTCAATCTGCCAAGTCCCGACCAAATCGCCAGACCCTGCAGGACCGCCGCCGTTATTGTCGTCATCCTTGCTGCAACCGACAAACGTCATAACACACAACACCATCAACACGCTTACCAACCATGCGGTAATTTTCTTAAAAGAAATCTGACTCATAAAACCCCCTTCAACAAGGTTTAACTGTTATATATGAAGTAAAACCGTTTTACTTCCGAAAGTAAGGCGAAACGATATAAAACAAAAAGCCGGACGTGTAGAAACGAACGGCGTGTAAGTAAAGCCAAAGGTTATTTTTGAAACGTCAAATTGACGAAAATGATTAATTAACGATAATTTAAGCCGACATTTCCGCTTTTTAAACGGTATGGCACGGAATTTGATAGGGAGGGGGGGGGACGAAACTCAACGCGTAATTAAACTTTGCAGATATAAGCGCGTAACCTATCCGCATCGTTCTAAAAAGCAAAGAGAAAATATTTTTTGCCGCCGCCGTTTTGTTCATTTCAATCCCCATAATCTTAATTTAAAGATTTTATCTATCCCATCGTTTAATAAATATAGTATTTGTTTTGGAGAAATGCAAGGGGATTTATAAAATATGTTTCTATCAAAATCTTGTTGCGCCAAAAACAGTGCCAAAAGCGCATTCTAAACCTATCGTTACGTTAATTTCGCAATAAATCTAAAGTATTTTATAAAAATAAACGTAATTCATACAGCTTTTCAGTGTTGTAAATTTGTGCTTTTTTCCCGACATTTTTAATACGTTTCCAATAATCTATGACAGACATATTGGATTTAATCGCAGCCATTTTCAAAGTTGTCGGTCTTTCGCCTCTTTCATTATCCATTTTCCCTCCTTTTAAGTTACTGTTACGTTTCGGTTAAAAATTACAATGTATACGTCAAAGACTTATTATGAAGAGGTAAAAAAGCAGTTAATTTTTAAGCGGTTTTTACGAATACTGTAAAATTACGCCGTTCTTTGCAGTCTTGTCGCAAAAATGGCGTCTGCGGCGTTATTCTTCAACGTATATCTGCCAATGTCTTAACTGTTAAATAAGTATTCGAGGTTTAATATTATAAAGAGAATGTTTTAACATATCCTCTTTTATTTTATCTGAATCGACGACGTATCTCATAAGTCTCAATGCAAGGTTTTTATTTTTACGGCAAAACTTACAATTATTTAATAAAATTTCTTTATTTCATTCGGATAAATAATATTTTTTTACTAAAAAATTTCAATAGAGGTTCTGTATTTATGGGAAGAAAAATTTCGCTGACCGGAATAAAACCTACCGGAATGCCGCATTTGGGAAATTATTTCGGAGCGATTAAACCCGCTTTACAGTTGGCGCAAAAATACGAGGCAAGATACTTTATAGCCGACTATCACGCGCTCAACACGATAAAAAATCCACAGGAATTACGAGATTTAACGTATGAAGTCGCCGCCGCTTGGCTTTCATGCGGGTTAGACTACGAAAACGTTTTGTTTTACCGTCAAAGCGACATTCCCGAAATATTTGAACTTACAACGATTCTTACGGCTTTCACTTCAAAAGGGCTTATGAATCGCGCACACGCATACAAAGCGGCAACGGACGCGAATAAAGAAAACAAAAACGATCCCGACCATAATATAAATATGGGACTTTTTACGTATCCTATTTTAATGGCGGCGGATATTCTTATTTTCGATTCGGATTTTGTTCCAGTAGGACGCGACCAAAAACAGCACGTAGAAATGGCGGCGGATATCGCACAAGCGTTAAACAGTAATTACAAAAAAACCCTTTTTGTAATTCCCGACGGCGTTTACGACGGCGTAAACGAAAGCGTTTTGGGACTTGACGGACGAAAAATGAGCAAAAGTTACAATAACGCCATTCCGATTTTTGTTCCGGAAAAACAACTGCGAAAAATCGTGATGAAAATAGTTACAAATTCGCAAGATATAAGCGAGCCTAAAGACCCTGACAATTGCAACGTTTTTTCTCTTTACAAACTCTTTGCGGACAAAGAAAAACAAGACGCTCTTGCTAAACGTTATCGCAAAGGAGGAATGGGCTGGGGTGAAGCGAAACAGGAATTGTTTGAAGCAATGAACGCCGTAATTAAACCTATGCGGGAAATTTACGACGACTTGATGGCGGATAAATCAAAAATAGACAAAATTCTTGCGCATGGAGCGGAAAAAGCAAGAGAAATCTCGTCTAAAAAAATAGCTTTTTTACGCAGAGAAATAGGAATATAAATGACGACTATTTTTCAAATTCAGCAGAAAATCTGTTCAAAAAATCATCATAAGCAATTTTAATTCCTTCTTCAAAATCTACTTTAGGCCGCCAGCCGAGATTGCGCAAAAACGACGAATCCATAAGTTTTCGCGGGGTTCCGTCCGGCTTGGATTTGTCCCAAACCAAATTTCCCGAAAACCCGACAATGCGTTTTATCGTCTCGGCAAGTTCTTTAATTGTAATTTCTTTACCCGAACCGACATTTACATGCAATTCGCCGGAATAATTATCCATCAAAAACAGACAGGCGTCTGCAATGTCGTCGGCAAATAAAAATTCCCGTAAAGGCGTTCCGCCGCCCCACACGACGACTTCGGCGGAATTTGCCGCTTTTGCTTCGTGAAATCTACGGATTAACGCCGGAAGTACGTGCGAGTTTTCTTTGTGGTAATTATCGCCTATTCCGTACAAATTTGTGGGCATCGCCGAAATAAAATCCGTACCGTATTGGCGATTTGCACTTTGGCAAAGTTTAATCGCAGTAATTTTTGCAATCGCATACGGCTCGTTCGTTTGCTCCAATTCGCCTGTGAGAAGCGAATTTTCTTTTATCGGTTGAGGAGCGAATTTGGGATAAATGCAAGACGAACCTAAATTCAGCAACTTTTTTACACCGAACTTTCGCGACGCTTCAATAACATTACTTGCAATCATCAAATTTTGGTAAATAAAATCGTAACGATAAACGTTATTCGCATAGATTCCGCCGACTTTCGCCGCGGCTAAGAATACGTATTTTGGGCTTTCTTTTTCAAAAAAATTATCGACCGCTTGTTGATTTGTAATATCCAATTCATCATGCGTTTTTGTAATTATGTTTGAAAATCCGCTATCTTTAAGTTTCCTCAAAATAGCGCCGCCGACCATTCCACGATGCCCCGCAACAAATATTTTCGCCGATTTCTCCATAAATTCTCCCTATATATAAGTTTTACCGCCGAAAGCTAAAGAAAAATAGTATTCTCCGAATTATCAAACGGAGAAAAACTTGAAAAATATGAATTGTGAATTTTCTCAGAAATCAAATCCGGCGGAAAACTTGAAGACGTTTTTTTTGTTAATATTCGCGTTTTCGTTAAATTCACCTCTGACAATTCTGCTCCACGAAAAACGGACAGGTCCGGCAAACGTTTGCAGCGCCAATTCTACTTCAATTCCTATGGGAGCGTCATAAAAGAAACTTTTGTCTGTTTTTAATTCGCCAAAGTCGTCATAATTTAACAAATTTCCATAATCGGCATAAAACAGCGCATAAAATGGCAATCCGCATATAAATTGATACCTAAAACACAATTCGGATACAAAAATATTATCTGCAAAAACATTTATTTTTTCAAGTCCGGCAAAATTTACTGTTTTAAAAATGTCCGACGACGAAATAAATTCGTTATATCGTTCACCGTTGATATTATGTTTAATCATTAACGGCAATCGTTTGTTCGCCCACGCGTAATTTATACTGGGGATTATAACGATTTGGCCGCCTACGGGAATTACAAAAGAATTATGCCCGTTAATAGAAAAAAAACTTTCATTGCTTCCGAACAATTTATCGGACATCCAAAAGTGTAAATTTTGCATACCGCCCGTTGTCGGAAAATATTCATCGTTCCTGTAGTCGCTTTCTATTCCGGCGACAAACATTTCAATTTTATTTTTGTATGCGTCAAAATCAAAAAAAATATTGGAATTAGCGGATTCTCGTTTTTTATACTTGTCATAGTAAAATCCTGCTAAAAACGAAACGTTATTGGTAAAACCTAATCTTGAAACGAAATCTATCCCGTTTTTAGAAATATCGTTTTCCGAGTAATAAATAACAGGTTTGTTTGCGTCGGTAGTATCATCAACTTGGCGTGAAATTAACCGCTGCGACAATATATGCCCGTCAAAACTAAACGATAAATTAAATTTGTCCTTAGTAGGAACGTCCCACAAAATACCGCCGACAATTTTCCTGCGTAAAAATCCTACCTGAAATTTTCCTGTAACCGAAATTCCACAGTCAAAAATATCATTGTATTGCGGAGCGATTATTATTTCTGTAAGATTAACGTTGTCGAATCTAATGCCTATATCAAACGAAAGTTTTTCTTTTTCTTTGACTTTTGCAATGAGCAAGTCGCCTGTTTGGGTAAAATAAAACTCATCAAAAATTTCACGGTTATTTAAAAATTTTGTAATGTCGTTTAATTTTTTAATACTTATTTCTTTGTTCAAATAATCATCAAAAACTCTATGTAAATACCGTTCTTTTTTATTATTCGCCCCTTCAATTGAAATGTTTTTAACAAAAATATTATCGTTTATTTTATTTTCGGGAATTTCATTGATATTTTTATAGTCGTTTAATTCTTTTGAAATTTCCATCGTTTTTTTTGCTTCCTCGTATCCTAATTTCACAATAGAATCTAAAAGGTAAAAATCATTATTTTTTATAGACATGCCCGCAAGCGGAGAGATTATAATATCGGCAAGATGGGAATTATTGGCTTCAGCTTCTTTCATTCCGACGGTTATCGACATTGTAAGAGCGTCGAAAATAGAGTATATTTTTTCTTTTTTATCTTCTTTTGTGGTAACATCAACTACCGCCGTGAATTCGTTTTCCGTATTCTCTAAAAGCGGAATATTTGCTTTTAAGCCGCCGTCAATATGCCAATTACTTCCGATTTTTACGGGGATCATAACCCCAGGAACCGCAGAACTGGCTTTGACCAATTGCAAAATATCGCCGTTCTTATGTATTACGGATTTTGCCTCTGAAACGTCGGTAGTGACTATACGTAAAGGAATTGAAAGTTTATCGAAGTCGCCTCCGCTCTTTATCTGACTGTCCAAAATTTTTTCTCCGATTAAATTATCCAAAAGCAAAGGACTGACCAAAGATCCTTGCCAAATAGGATAAAACTTGTCGTCTAATTTTATAGAAAAAACGCTTTTGAAGCGCTTGTTTTTTGAGTATTTATTTTGTGAAGCCGACGAATAAACATAATTCGGATTTGATAAGGGTTTTAAAATTTGATGTATCTCGTTTGCCGAATATCCGCACGAATAAAGCGACGCGACAATGGCGCCCATACTTGCTCCGACAATCGTGTCCGGAACTATTCCGCATTCTTCAAAGTATTTAAGTACGCCTATATGAGCAAATCCTCTGGCGCCTCCGCCCGAAAGCGAAAGTACAAGCGGTTTTTTTTCTGCAACAACGGTGATTGCCGACAAAAATATAAAAACTGGCAAAAGTATGAACGATATTTTCTTCATTTGTAAATAAAATAATATTTCGCAAATAATAAAAAAATTGTTATCTTTTATCTATTGTTTCAATTTGCATAAATTATCTTATATGCTGGTACAATACGTTCAGGAAACTAAAAACTGTACAAGGTGGTTTGTAATTATGCAAAGAAGAGGGAAAAAACTTGGCGAAATTCTTTTGTCAATGGGGCTGATAACCGAAGAGCAGTTGGAAAACGCTTTCAGGACACAAGCGATAACCGGACAAACGCTTGCAGCTATTTTAGTTTCTTCCGGTGCGATATCTACCGAAGATTTAAGTTCTGTTTTAGGAGAACAAGTTCAAGTTGACAGTAAAAAAAGAATAGGAGATATCCTCATAGAACAAGGGGTTATAACTCCGGAACACCTTGCCGAAGCGTTGAAACAACAAAAAGTCACCGGGAAAAAAATCGGAGAAACGCTTATCGCGATGGGGATTCTCACCGAATCCAAACTTATTGATATTTTGGGCGCGCAGCTTGACGTTCAGCATGTAATACTTGACGGAGTAAAAATAAATCCGCAACTTACGGCGTTGATAACGGAAGAAATGTGTAAAAGGTATAAAATCATTCCAATATATGAACAAAACGATATGATTACCATTGCAATGACGGACCCGACCGATTTAAGAACTATCGACCACATAAAATTCGTTACCGGAAAAAATATAGACGTAGTTATGACTTCCGAGAAACAAATCTTATCTGCAATTACAAGAGTTTATGAAGACAAACAAAAACAACTTCACGATATTCTGCAAAGAGTGGAAGGCGAAAACGCTACTCTTGAAATCATCAGCGACGAAGAAGAAAAAGAACTTTTATCGGACGAAGAAGGCGCACAAGTTGTAAATATTGTGAATATGATAATTCACGAAGCTATAGAAAAAGACGCTTCCGATATACATTTGGAACCGACAAGCAACGGTTATCGCGTTCGCTATCGTATAGACGGCGATTTGCAGACGATTCAAGAGTTGCCGGCGACTATTCGCCCGCAGGTTATTTCCCGTCTTAAAATTCAAGGCGGGATGGATATTGCCGAAAAAAGAAAACCTCAAGACGGGCGGATAAGAATTAAACACCAGGCGCGAATGGTGGATTTGCGCGTATCGTCTTTCCCGTCGTTAACACGTCAAGTGCAATCGGAAAAGATAGTTTTACGTATTATCGACGCAGAAGGGAAGCAGTTTACGCTTCCGCAATTAGGTTTCGGTCAGGCGATGTACGATAAATTTGAAGAATTGATACAGATCCCCGACGGCATTATTTTAGTAACCGGACCGACGGGAAGCGGTAAATCTTCGACGCTTTACGCCGCTCTTGAATTTATCAACCGTCATTACGAGTATAAAAAAAATATCATTACGATGGAAGATCCTGTCGAAAGCAATGTTGAGGGTATTACGCAAGGACAGATAAACGTTAAAGCCGGATTTACTTTCGCTTCGGGTATGCGTTCTATTTTACGTCAAGACCCTGATATAATAATGGTGGGAGAAATGCGAGACGTCGAAACGGGCGAAATGGCTGTTCAGGCGGCGCTTACGGGGCACGTCGTGTTTTCGACTTTGCACACCAACGACTCCGCCTCCGCGTTCACCCGTTTGCTTGATATGGGCGTACAATCATATTTAGTAAGTTCTACGGTTCGCGGAGTATTGGCGCAACGGCTCGTGAGAAGAGTTTGTTCCGCATGCAAAGAGGAATTTGAACCGGAACCGGAAGTTTTGTATAAAGTCGGCTTGAAAGCAGGCGTAAAATTATATCGCGGAAAAGGATGCCGCCGTTGTAATAATACCGGCTATAAAGGTCGAATGGGTATTTTTGAACTCCTTATCCCCGACCGCCAAGTTCAAAAAATGATTATAGGAAAGGCGGAATCCGATGAAATTAAGGATTATATGGTAAAGAGAGGCGACTTTAGTACGCTTCGCCGCGACGGGTTGATAAAAGTTCTCAAAGGTGAAACTACGCTGGAACAAGTTTTGGGAGCGACGCAGGAAAACACATAAAATCTGTAAGCGGCGACACAATTTCTACCCAAAACGCTTTTTCAAAAATTCCAAATCAAGTTCCGGATATAAAACGAATTTAGCCAAGAGCGATTTCACTTTTTCTTTCGCTTCAACTTTAATTTTTTCATCGATTATGTAAGAAATTTTACTCGGCTTGCCCGCATTTTCGCCTTTTTCTACGACTCCCGCTTTGGTATTTCTGAGAATAAGCGAAAAGATTTTCGCAATTTCTTTCATTTCATATTCCCCCATTCCAAGCGTTGAAACCGCCGCCGTACCGACACGAAGCCCGCTCGTTATCATAGCGTTTTCCTTGTCGAAAGGAATCGAATTTTTGTTTAGCGTAACCCCGCATTCAAACAATGCGCCTGCCGCCTGTCGCCCCGAAAGCCCAAAAGATTTCACCGCGTCAATCAAAAATAAATGATTATCCGTTCCGCCGGAAACTACCTCCATTCCTTCGTCTTTGCACGCCTGCGCCAGCGATTTTGAGTTTGAGACGATTTTTTTTGCATACTCGCGAAACTCCGGTTTTAACGCTTCTGTGAAAGCGATAGCCTTCGCCGCCATAACGTGAGCGAGCGGTCCGCCCAAAACAAGCGGGCAACCCTTGTCCATAAACTCTGCAAATTCTTTTTTGCACAAAACTATTCCGCCGCGCGGACCTCGAAGCGTTTTGTGAGTCGTCGTAGTCACTACGTCCGCCCATTTTACAGGGTCAAATTCTCCTTCAAAAACTTTTCCGGCGACAAGTCCGGCAAAATGCGCCATATCCACCATCAAAACCGCGCCGGATTTGTCGGCTATTTCACGAAATTTTTTGAAATTTATTTTACGAGGATAAGCCGAATATCCCGCAAGTAAAATCAACGGCTTAATTTCCATAGCCTTTTTTTCAATTTCGTCATAATCCAAAAGTCCGTCTTTTTCGCTCACGCCGTAAGAATACGCGTCAAACATTCGTCCCGAAATATTGAGCCTGTAGCCGTGAGTAAGGTGTCCGCCCGCAGACAAATCCAAGCCGAGAAGTTTTTGATTTCCAAGAATAACACGAATTTTTTCCCAATCGTCGTGAGACATTGCGAGCGGATTTTTTACGGGGAGTTTTTCCGCCTCGACAACCGCGATTTTCGCTTGCAGAATTCCCCAAAACGCTACCATATTCGCATCGGCGCCGCTATGCGGCTGAACAAACGCGTGCTGCGCTCCAAACAGTTCTTTCGCCTTTTCTACGGCGATGCTTTCGATTGTATCTACGTTATCGCAACCTTCGTAAAAGCGTGAAAACGGAAAACCTTCGGCATATTTGTCGGTCAGTAAATTTCCCATCGTAAGTTGTGAAGAAAGCGAACAGTAATTCTCGCTCGCGATAAGTTTTAGGCGCGTTCTTTGAAATTCCAATTCTCCGATTATCGCCTTTGCTATGTCGGGATTTACCTGCGCCGTTTTTTCAAGATTTGCGACGTACGCAACCGCTCCCGCGTCCAATTCCTGATTTTTTTTACTTAAAATATACTCTTGTAACGCGCTCATTTTTTATCCTTTTGAGAATTTTTTGTTAATTTTTTAAGAAGAAAATACTATTTAGCGAAACCGATTACGGCAAATAAAGAAGAATTTACGTATAAACAAAAATTCAAAAAAATAAAAAATTCAGACGAACGTTATAAAACAAATATTATTTTATTTATAATAATAATGAACGCAGATATAAACAAGAAGCGCGGCGGCAATGAGCGAAACGTCAAAAACAAAATCATTTTTCCTTATGCTTTTTAACGCAGTGCGGACTGTTCACGCACATATAGCGGCGAAATTAAATTCCAAATTAGGATTCGCCTCCCCCCCCCCCCCCCCCCCCCCCCCCCCCCCCACCATCCTAACCCCTCTCTACCACCGCGTCATATGTTTGTTTTTATTTTTTTTTTCTTATTATAACTATTTTA
>JAIRUI010000122.1 GCA_031254455.1 Chitinispirillales bacterium
TTTACTCCGTCCTTTTTATTTTATCATACTGATAAATTTCATTTTTTATAGCCTCCCATATCGGATCTGACTTAACGACAAAAACATTTCGCAGATGATCATAATCAACACAAGGATTGATGTAAACTCTTTTAAAAACTTCTCCACCTTTCGCTTTTTCTATTTTTTCTGCAAATCCAATTTTCAAACCTCTCGGATAAATGCCGCCTAAACCTGTGGTAATAAACAAATCGCCGGAATCTATGGAAGCAACGCTACGCATGTCTGAAAAAAGCGTTCCATCGGTTTTTGAAGAAAAAATTCCAACCGCACCGGATTTTTCGTGTTCAATACTAATATATTCGTCGGAAGCATAAAGCATTCTGATTTGCGATGTTAACGGAAGCGCCGTAATTACTTTTCCTACAACTCCGTTATTTGATATTACAGGCATTGACGCTTTTATTCCATGGTTTGTCCCGATATTTATAATAGCCGTTCTGTAAAGGAATGACGGTTCTCTTGCCACAATTTCGGCAGAAACAATCTCAAATTGCGATAAATCGTCAGACTTCACATCGTTTACTACCGCTGTGTCTAATTTTTTACGAAACATTGCGTTTTCCATTTCCGAAACAATAATTTTTTCACGCAATTTTTTGTTTTCGTCAAAAACGTCATTTAGCTGATAAAAAGTTCCAATAACAAGTTGAGCCGGAGAAAACAAAGTCAATGTAAGCGTTTTGACCATATTTTGCTGTTTTTGCTTATCCGCCGAAATCATAAGCAACGACATAAGTATCGTAAGTATAAGCGATGTCACATTACGATGTGAGACAATAAACTGCCATATCCAATGCACAAAATTTCCTTTAACGAATATTTCGGCTACTGCCTAATAATACCTGCGAATATTTATCCATATTCTCGGCTACTATCAACGCTCCGCGCGCCACTCTTTTAAGCGGATCATCAATAACGCACACCGGAAGATTTGTTTCTCTGCGAATCCTTTCGTCAAGTCCTCTCAAAAGCGAACTTCCGCCGGTCATAATTATCCCTTTATCAAGAATATCCGAAGATAACTCCGGAGGAGTTTTTTCAAGAGTGTTCAAAACCGCTTTAATAATATCGTCAACCGGAGTTTTCAACGCCTCGCGAATTTCAACAGAAGTAATTCTCATTTCTCGCGGAATACCTACGACAACATCATGACCGCGCACTTCCATTTCCAATTCTTCCGCAAGTTCAAACGCAGAACCGACTTTTTTCTTAACGTATTCCGCCGTACTTTCCCCAATTAAAAGATTGTACGTCTTTTTCATATATTCAACAATCGACCTATCAAATTCGTCACCGCCGACTTTCTCCGACAAGTCGCAAACCATTCCACCCATTGAAATAACGGCGATTTCCGCAGTCCCGCCGCCAATATCAATTATCATATTTCCACTGCTTTCAAGAACCGGCACATCCATGCCTATCGCCGCCGCCATCGGTTCGGCAATCAAACGCGCTTCCATAATTCCCGCTCTTTCGGCAGAATCCAAAACCGCCCTTTGTTCCGCCTTGGTAATTCCGGATGGAACTCCTATTACCGCACGAGTTCTTCCGAATAATTTATTAAGCTGCGCTTTTTGAATAAAATAACGAAGCATTTCTTCAACCAAATCAATATCAGCGATAACGCCGTCTCTCATAGGACGAACCGCTGCAATTTTTCCGGGCGTTCTTCCAAGCATTTTTTTCGCTTCCGCCCCTATTTCAAGAATTTCACCGGTCGCTTTGTCAATCGCCACTACAGAGGGGTCGTCCACCAAAAGTCCGCGTCCTTTTGCGTAAACTAAAGTATTTGCTGTTCCTAAATCAATACCGAGAACCGTTCCAAATTCGAAAAAAGCCATAAAAATATCTCCGTTAAATTTTTTTCCGTTTTACACGCGGATAAAATAATTTTTCGCAAATATAAGTGAAGAAAAAAAAAGCAGTTTTGTGAAATTATTTTGAAATGTAATCTTCATTCGTAGGCATACCGTTTAACGCATCGACTGCTAATTGCGGAATTATCACAGCGTCTTCGACTATCAAGCCGTCTCGCAGACGTATATGACGCGAACAAAACGAAGCGATGTCGGATTCGTGCGTAACAAAACAAATCGTTTTCCCTTTGCCGTTCAACTCCTGAAAAAGCGTCATAATTTCATAACTTGTGCGCGTATCTAAATTCCCCGTCGCCTCATCGGCAAAAATAACGACCGGATCATTCACCAGCGCCCGTGCAATCGCTACTCTTTGTTGCTGCCCGCCGGAAAGTTGAGCCGGAGTATGATGCATTCTATCCTGCAATTTTACCATTTCAAGCGCGTACTGCGCTCTTTCACGACGTTCTTTGTTATGGATTTCGTGGTTGTAAAACAGCGGAAGTTCGACATTTTCAAGTGCGCTTGTACGCGGCAGCAGGTTATACGCTTGAAAAACAAATCCAATCAAGGAATTTCTGATTTGCGCCAACTCATGAAGATTTGACGCCGAAACAAGAGTATCCGCAAGTTTGTATGAACCGCTTGTAGGACGATCCAAACACCCTAAAATATTGAGAAGCGTGGTTTTACCGGAACCGCTCGTCCCCATTAAAGCCGCAAATTCGCCTTCATAAATCGTGAAAGCGATTCCTTTTAAAGCGCGTACTATTTCTTCGGCAAGACGAAATTCCCGCACAATATTATCAACGGTTATACACGCTTTTTTCATCTCTACATCCCTCTGACAAGCGGATTTCTACTTTGTTGAGCCGGTTTCTTTTTCACACTTTGGTCAACCTCAATTAAAATCACTTCGTCACCCTCTTTAAGTCCGCTTTTTACCTCAATTAAAGAACTTGAACGCTCGCCTGTTTCAATTACTTTTTCTATGAGAATTCCATTTTCCAAAACCCAAACACTTGACTGGCGTTTTCTCATTTGACCGGCGGCGGCACCGAAATTACCGCCGCCGCTCCTTTGCGGCGAAAGATTTTGTGGATTCTGTGCACTTTGCCGATTGTCCGCCGGCACGTCTTTATTTTTAGACGGCTTGAATCTCAACGCTCTTGCGGGAATTACTAAAACGTCTTCCGCACCGCTGGTAATAATCTCCGCAGTCGCGGTCATTCCGGGAAACAAGAGACGTTTTTGATTATTAGTGTTAATGACCACCGGATAAGTTACCGCGTTGGCTTCGGATTTCGGTTGAACCCTTATAGTTTGCACCACCCCGTTAAAAATACTGTCCGCCCATGCATCGACCGAAAATTTTACGTTCATTCCCTCTTTAATCTGTCCGATGTCCGCTTCGTCCACATCCGCCAAAACCCGCATTTTCGTTAAATCACGCGCTATCGTAAAAAGCGTGGGTGCGTTAAACGACGCCGCGACGGTCTGTCCCTGTTCCACTAAACGCGATAAAACCACTCCGTCAATCGGCGAGCGAATTATCGCATAACTCAGGTTTGTTTTTGCACGGTTGTTGTCAATTTTTGCCGTTTCTAATGTATTTTGCGAGCGCTCGTAATTGTATTTTATCAGATCGTAATCGTCAGCGGAAATCATGCTTTTGTTTTTAAGAATCTCGGCTCTCTCAAACAGATTTTTGCGATAACGATATTCGCTTTGCGCCGAAGACAACGCCGCGTTGCTCTGCGAAACCTGCAATTCCAAAACGCTTTTGTCCAAAACAGCGATAATTTGATTCGCTTTCACCTCGTCGTTAAAATCCACAAATATCGAATCAATCGTTCCCGAAACCTGCGTACTTATTTCAACCTGTTCAAGCGGTTGAATCTTACCGGTCGCGGTGATTGTGTTTGTAATATTCCCGATACCGACTTTTGTCGTTTCATAGCGAAATTTTTGCGTTTTTTGACTTTTTACGAAAAAAAAAGTCCCCAAAATCACTCCGACAACTGCCGCAACAACGATTGCTTTTTTCATAGACGCCTTTCAATATATACACTCACCTATTTTGATATTCACAGGAATTTGTTTGTTACAATCTTTGGGAATTATAATTACAACAAAAACTTACTATTCTTCAGCATTCCAGATATTATTTTACATAGAGTTTTGATTGAAATCCATATAAAAACAGAAGAGGAAACGGTGCCGAATTACTTGAAAATCTTGCTTTTTACAGCGGCGAATGGTATTTTATGTGAGTACCTTTTGAAGGTCTTCGGTCTTCGGTCTTCGGTCTTCGGTCTTCGGTCTTCGGTCTTCGGTCTTCGGTCTTCGGTCTTCGGTCTTCGGTCTTCGGTCTT
>JAIRUI010000123.1 GCA_031254455.1 Chitinispirillales bacterium
GAAATAACAAAGAGATTCTGTGGAATTTGACGAATAACGCGGGCAGAAACGTTGCGAACGGCAGTTATTTGGTAGTAGTCGAGGCTAAGGGAAACAGCGGGAAGACGTATAAGTATTCGGCGAAGTTGGGTGTGAGACGGTAATTAGGGAATTTTAAATTGCTTCGTTGCGAGAGCGACGG
Source organism: Chitinispirillales bacterium (assembly GCA_031254455.1). Taxonomy (NCBI): domain Bacteria; kingdom Pseudomonadati; phylum Fibrobacterota; class Chitinispirillia; order Chitinispirillales; species Chitinispirillales bacterium. The sequence goes on from JAIRUI010000123.1 coordinate 182, forward strand.
GGCAATCTTTTTTTGGGATGAGGAAGAGAAGAAGATTAGGTTGAGAAAATTAAATTGAAGGATGGGGTTTTATGTTGGATTTTACAAAAGCGGCGTTTCGTAAATTGGTTGAAATTAGTCTTTGGATTAATCTGATTGTATATGTTGTAGCAGGCGGTGTTATCGGATGGAATGGTGGTCACGATGTTGGAATCGGACGTGAATTGGCGGCATTATTATGCGTAATTATAGGAGCGCTTGTCGGCATGTTGACGAATATTCTTTTCGGAGGATTTATCGCAACTATAATTGCTATTGAGGAAAATACCAAACTTAAGTGAAATTTCTTGATGAATTGGTAGATATTGAGTGAGAATTTATGTTAATAGTTTCAATTAAAGAAAAGGAAGCGTTTAGATGAAAAAGTTGGTTTTAGTAATGTGTGCGGCGGTTATTTGTTTGGTTATGACAGGGTGTTTGGATAAGTCTGATGAACAGCAGGCTAACGGTAAATCAAGCGGACAGAAGATTAGTGCCAAGTCGGTTGAACAACGAATTATAGGCACGTGGGTTGATGCGGCAGACAATAAACAGGTTATATTTAACGCCGACGGAACCGGAAGTGGAAGTATTGAGGGTGAGAAAATTGTTAATTATGCGATTGTTAGTGATAAAATCGCGGTCATTATTAAAAGTAATTATGACGAAAGGCTTACACGTATTTGTGATTATCGTTTTTCAAACGACGGTAAAATTTTAATATTAGACGGTGATTTGAGTTGTTTGTTGCACAAAAAGAAAGAGAATTGAAAAATAAGAAATTAAAGGAAAGACAATTACTAATGAAAAGAATAAGATTGGTCATTATGCTTATGTTTATAACATTCGCTTTTGTTTATTGCAACGAACAAAACACAAAATTGTTGCTGGCAGGACAATGGAATACAGTGGAAAGCAATCTGGACAAAGATTTGATTTGCGACAGGGTAGAATTTTTTAACGACGGAACCGGAGTGTCTGAATGGAATAATCTCAGAGGGGTTGGAGCGTGGGCTGAGAGTTTTACATGGAAAATAGGCGCCGACGGGCGGCTAATTATGATGGCGCCTAACGGTATGGCGCAAATATATTCTATTGTTGAAATATCAAAGTCAACGCTTGTTTTAGAAGGAAATGTTCCTGGTTATGGTAATGTTCGCGAAAAATATTCAAAGTTAAAATAAGGAGAGTTTTTACATGCATCATAAAAGCATGATATTATGTTTAGCGATATTGCTTCTGTCAATATCCGCATTCGGTCAAAAGAAGGAATTTACTATTCCTTATAAATATACCGCAAGTAACGACGATAGCCGCAATTCGGCAAAAGCCAAAGCGATGGAAGAAGCGCAGTCCTCGCTGTTGCAACAATTAGGCGTTTTGGTAGAAGCGCGTCAGAAAATGACGACAACCGCTGCCAATAAGACTAAGCAGGAAGATTTTGTTGAGGAGTTGAAAACTTATACTATCGGCAAAGTACAGACGCAAATTGTTACGGGAACGGAGAAGTTTACCGAAAACGACAAAGGCGATATGATTTATTCGGCGACATTCAAAATGCTTGTCGATACCGTCGATTTGTATAAATATTTGGACAATATCGTAAAACAAAAGGAACAGGCGCGGCTTGACGATATAAACAAACAGCAGAAGATACAAACGCTGCGAAAAGAAACCGAAGAGTTGAAAAAGCAGACGGAAGCCGCCAAAGCCAAAGAAAGCGAACTGTATAAGACTCGGCTTATCGCCCAAAAACGCCTTGCCGAATTAAAGATACAGAAAGACGACGCAGAAAAGGATTACAAGAATACGCTTACCGCTTCCAACGCAAGTACAAGCGCAGGAATGGCAAAAACGAGAGCGACAAGTAATCACTTAACCGAAACGACAAATCAGTATAACGCGCAGGATGCCGAATGTAAAAAACTTGAGATTGCATACACAACCGCGCAAAACAATACAAAAATTGCGGAAAATAATCTGTATAATGCGGAAGTGTTGCTGGCAAACGAAGCCGGAACGCCAAAGCCAGAAAAACCCGTAGCCGAAAAAAGCCCCGATATTCAAAAGAACGAGCAGACTGCGCAAACGGCAATACAACTTCCAATTCCAGCAAGTACGACGGCGGAAAGCGCGAGCGATAAAGTTATAACTTATAATACCGACAGCCGCGTAACGGTTATAAATTGGAACGATATACAGGTTACGATAAATACGCTTGGAGATTTGAGAGCGTTCAGAGACAGAGTTAACGCCCGAAACGATTTTTCGGGGCAGACGTTTATTCTTGCCGATAACATTAGCCTTGAAGGCGATAATCAATGGGTGCCGATTGGAACGAAAAGCGGAAATACGGCGATTCCTTTTAACGGCACATTCGACGGTGACGGTAAAGTTGTAAAAGGAATTAATATCGGAGGCAATAACGACCGACAGGGATTGTTCGGTTTTGTCGATAATATGGCAACGGTGAAGAATCTTGGAATTATTAACGTTAACATTAAGGGGAATACCCGTATCGGCGGACTGGTTGGAAGTAATGCCGGAATAATAGAAAATTGTTATGTTTCGGGAAATATAATAGTAATGGGAACAGATTATGTAGGTGGATTGGTTGGAATAAGTGTGGAAGGCGGCAGGATTGAGAATTGTTATGCTGCCGGAAATATCGGAGGGAACAGTTATATTGGCGGATTAGTTGGAGAGAATGGCGGTACAATTGATAATTGTTATATTTCTGGAGGAAATGTAAGAGGGACAAAAGAAAATTCTGGTGGATTGGTAGGAAAGAACACAGGAACAATTGGTAATTGTTACGCTATCGTAGGTGTGACAGGAATAGGAAATGTTGGCGGATTGGCAGGACGAAGCCAAGGAACAATTAAAAATTGTTATGCTACTGGAAATGTAGCAGGAACTACATCTGTCGGTGGATTGATGGGAATAACGGATTTAGGTAGAAGTATAACTATCAATTGTTATGCTACTGGAAATGTGAAGGGAAACAATAATGTCGGTGGATTACTTGGACAACATGGAGAAACGTGGTGGAATTGTGATATCACCAATTGTTATGCTGTTGGAAATGTAAAAGGAGATAATAATGTTGGCGGGTTGGTAGGATATAACAAATACAACACCAGCAACAAAATTACCAATTCCTACTACGATACCCAAACAAGCGGGCAGTTTGACGGTCAAAAAGGTAAACCTGTGGCGACGGAAGATATGAAAAAGCAAAGTACTTACAGTGGCTGGGATTTTACTAAGACTTGGGGAATAAGCCCGAATACAAATAACGGTTATCCGTATTTGAAGAAGTAAGTAGTGAGGTTAATTCCAATCGCACCTGTCTTTTCAATCCACTGTTTTCCTAAAATATTTACATGTGGATGGCAACCCATTAACAACAGCGGCAGGTATAATCCCTTTGATGCGCAAGCGTAAGGCTCAAAAAGCATATAGAGGCAAGGGATGGAATTCGTCATTGCGAGAAGTGAAACGACGAAGCGATCCATAAGCAAACAATGGAAAACGCGGCGGTAACTGGATTGCTTCGCTGCGCTCGCACGGAATTCTTTGCGCTCCCCCTTTTTGTTTGCGGCAAATAGTATTTTCCTCCTTGTGTAAAACAATGTTTTTCGAGAATTGAAAAGAGGGAAAAATGTCTCAAAACGAAAATAATTCAAGTTACGAAGCGGAAAGCATTAAGTCGCTCAAAGGACTTGAAGCGGTTCGTAAACGTCCTGCAATGTATATAGGCTCTACCGGCGGTCCCGGACTTCACCATTTGGTTTATGAAATCGTGGATAACTCCATTGACGAAGCGCTGGCGGGATACTGCGACAAAGTTGAAGTTACTATCCACGCAAATAATGGAATAACCGTAAAAGACAACGGACGCGGAATTCCGGTCGGCTGGCACAAAGAAGAAAAAATGTCGTCTTTAGAATTGGTGCTTTGTACTCTTCACGCGGGCGGAAAATTCGATAATTCCAACTACAAAGTTTCGGGAGGATTGCACGGAGTCGGCTCGTCGTGCGTAAACGCGTTATCGTCTTATATGCGCGCGGAAGTTTGCAGAGACGGAAAAATCTATGAGATGGAATTCTCTCGCGGAAATAAAAAAGACGAAATCAAAGAAATCGGTACGACTCAACAGCGCGGAACTACTATTACTTTTGTTCCCGACACCGAGATTTTCGAAGAGACGAAATACAGCTTCAAAATTCTTACGGCGCGGCTCAGGGAACTTGCCTTCCTGAACAAAGGAATAAAAATATCTATTGTCGATGAGCGCAGTGAAACTCCCGAAGGCGTTAAAGAGAGATGCGACGACGGCAAGGAAAATCCGTTATGGACGGGAAGAATTGCGGGTGAGCCGGTTTCTCATGATTTTTGTTTCCCGAAAGGGCTTGTGGATTACGTGAAATACTTGAACGGCGCCGAAATAGACGCTCAAACGGGAGAAATAGAATTTGACGACGATACGAAAAAGCAGCTTCTGCTTCCCGAACCCGTACATTTTCATCACAAAGAGCCGGATATGGAACTTGAAGTCGCTTTTCAGTATAACGACGGTTACGATGAAAAAGTGTATTCTTTCGCAAACAACATCAACACTCGCGAAGGCGGAACGCATTTGGTCGGATTCAGAAACGGCGTTTGGTCCACGATTGAAAGATATATAGACGAAAACAAAGATAAAATCAAAGCGTTGAGAGGCAAAACCAAAGAAGATAAGCCCAAAAAAGGCAAAGAAAAAGACGAGAAAAATAAAAAAGAAGATAAAATCAAGATTGAGCGTTCGGATTTATGGGAAGGTTTGACGGCTGTCGTCAGCGTAAAAATAAGCGAGCCTCAGTTTGAGGGACAAACGAAGCAGAAATTAGGGAACTCCGGTATTTCGGCGATAGTAAATAGAAACGTACAGGAAAGTCTGACCGCATATCTTGAAGAAAGTCCGCAGATCGCGGTAGAAATTTGTAACAAAATCGTGAATGCGGCGATAGCCAGAGAAGCGGCGAGAAACGCGCAGGAAAACGTGCGCAAAGTGGTGAAAGAAGGTCGCGGGAAAGCCGAAAAACTGACCGATTGTACGAGTAAAATCCCTTCGGAACGTGAAGTGTTTCTCGTGGAAGGAGATTCTGCGGGCGGCACGGCGAAACGCGGACGAAATCCCAGGACTCAAGCGATTTTCTGCTTGCGCGGAAAAATCCTGAACGTTGAAAAAGCGCGAATCGACAAAGTTTTGCAGAATAAAGAAATAGAAGATATGATATTCAGAGTTTTTAAGTGCGGAATAGGCGACACTTTCGACATAAACGCCTTGCGTTATCACAAAATAATAATTATGACCGACGCCGACGTGGACGGAGCGCATATCAGAACGCTGCTTTTGACTTTCTTTTATAGAAAACTTCCCAAACTCATTGAAGACGGCTATGTTTTTGTCGCATGCCCTCCGCTTTTCAGGATTAAAGACGGGAAAAAAATAGACGAATACGTTCATTCCGATGAAGAAAAAGAACAGATTCTCGCCAAATATAATCTTAAAGACAGTAGAAGCGTCAAAGTTTCACGTTTCAAAGGGCTTGGAGAAATGGACCCGCAGGAACTTTCGGAAACGACGATGCACCAAAGAACGCGGCGTCTGAAAAAAGTGAGCGTTGAGGACGCGGTTGAAGCGGACAGAGTTTTTACTATGCTTATGGGCGACGAAGTCGAACCGCGGCGGAAATTTATTGAAGAAAATGCCGACAAGGCGGATATTGATGCGTAAAACGATTTTGATTTCAAACGACGACGGATATTTATCTAATGGAATCGAAGCGTTAATTTCCGCATTCAAGGAAAATTACGACGTATTTGTCGTCGCTCCGCAAGCCGAGCAAAGCGGGAAAAGTCACAGTTTCACTTTTGGGACGTCGATTACATACAAAAAAATCGAAAGAAAAGACGATATCGCATGTTTTTCGGTTAACGGCTCGCCTGCCGACTGCGTAAAAGTAGCCTTAGCGCATCTTATGCCGAAAAAGCCGGATTTCGTAATTTCGGGAATAAATACCGGAGAAAACATCGGAATTGCGACTTTTTATTCGGGAACTTGCGCCGCCGCTCGAGAAGCGGGGTTTTGGCGTATTCCCGCCGTTGCGTTTTCACTTCACTGCCAGCAAAGAGAAAACATAAGCGGTTACGGGAAATTGGCGTTTGAAATTTTTGAAAAATTTTTGTCAAACGGTTTCTTGGACAATACGGGCAGAGTGATTTACAACGTGAATTTTCCACATTTGCCGATAAACGAAATTAAAGGCGTGAAAATCGTCCGTCAAAGTTTGGCGTATTATAAGGACACTTATATTATCGACGGCGGAGAGGCGGGCGGAGAAATTCGTCTTCGCGCAAACGGCGATTCAATGGCGCTTACCGAAACCGACTGCGAAGTTTTTGACATCGCGGCGAATTTTGCAGGCTATTCGACGATAACTCCGGTTTTACTCGACACGACGGACGAAGAGGTTTTGGAAGAGTTAAAAAGAGTTTGGTGATGTTGAGTGTAAAAACAGAAATAAAGTTTGGCGATTGCAAGGAAATCCTTAAAGAATTTCATGAAAACTCTGTTGATTTAATCGTTACTTCGCCGCCGTATGCCGACAGACGAAAACAAACTTATGGCGGCGTCGCTCCAGAAAAATATGCAGAGTGGTTTTTACCGATAAGCAAGGAACTTTTACGAGTTTTAAAGCCAAGCGGAACATTTATTTTGAATATAAAGGAAAAAGCGGAAGATGGTGAACGAAGCACTTATGTTCTTGAACTGATTTTAGCGTTGCGCAAACAAGGTTGGTTGTGGACAGAAGAGTTTATTTGGCACAAAAAAAACAGTTATCCCGGTAAATGGCCAAATCGTTTTCGTGACGCTTGGGAACGACTTTTGCAGTTTAATAAGACTAAAAATTTCAAAATGTATCAAGATGCTGTAAAAATACCGATTGGCGACTGGGCAAATTGGCGGCTGAAAAATTTAAGCGAAACTGATAAAATTCGTGATAACGCACGTAACGGTAGCGGTTTTGGTAAAAATATTTCAAATTGGGTAGATAAAGAAACTGTTTATCCAAATAACGTTCTGTATTTATCGACGGAATGTAATAATAAAAATCACAGTGCGGCATTTCCCGATGCTTTACCGGAATGGTTTATTAAACTTTTTACACAGGAAGGCGATACTGTTTTAGACCCTTTTGCGGGTTCCGGAACGACATTACGGGTGGCGCAAGAAATGTGTAGAAATTCAGTCGGAATAGAAATAATACCGGAATATGTGTCTATGATAGAGTCCCAAATTCAACAAAATTTGTTTATGTCTTTTGAACAAGGAGAGGTTGATTGTGGAAAAATTAGATATATGTGATGTTATTAAATATGTTGAAGAAAATATCGGAATTTTTCATTTGAGCCGATTGAAAAAATTAGAAAAATTAAAGTTGTCTGATGTTTTAAAGAGAAAAAATCCTTATCTTTTCAAAGCAAAATTCGTAGAAACCGCTTACGATATTGTTCGAGGAATAGTAGATGCATATTTATCGTCAAGTGAAGAAACTGTTTTTGGCGATTGGCTTGAAGGGCTGGCGATTTTCATAAACCAAAAAATCTTTAACGGTTGGAAATCATCCTGCACCGGTATAGACCTTGAATTTGACAAAGAAAACGTTAGATATATAATATCAATAAAATCAAGTAATAATTGGGGAAATAGCGAACAAGTAAAAAAAATGAGAGACCGTTTCCGCAGTGCAAAGCAAACGTTAAGAACAAGCAATTCAAAATTAATTATTGAGGCAATAAACGGCTGTTGTTATGGAATTGACAGTAATCCCGATAAAGGAGATTATTTCAAATTTTGCGGGCAGAGATTTTGGTCGTTTGTTTCCGGAAACGATAACTTTTATATTGATATTATTGAGCCGCTTGGATATAAGGCGAGAGAAAAAAACGATGAATATCAAAAAGCGTATAATGAATTACTTAATCGTTTTGTGAAGGAGTTTTCTAACGAATATTGTAAAAATTCCGGTGAAATTGATTGGAATAAAATTGTAAAATTTAATTCGGGGGAACGAATAAAGAAAGTAAGTGTGAAACGATGACGAACGATAATGTGATTTTCCAAATTACTGAAGAAGACGTACAATATGAAGCAATAGAAAGAATCGGTAGAAAATTGACAGACGATGAAATGTATATTGCTCGCAAAGGTATATCGGGAGGTGTTGGAGATATTACTCTTATTTTGACTTATGACACAATTTTTAGCGAAATGATAAAATAAGAGTAGAATAATGAACTCTGCAATTCTTGAAAAAATTCTCGCCGAAAAAAGCGCTAAAATGAAGGGCGGATTGTATCACAAAACACAGATAAATTTGGCATATAATTCCAACAGAATTGAAGGAAGCAGAATTTCGCAAGAGCAAACGAGGCTTATTTTTGAAACGAAAACAATCGGTTTCAAAGAAGAAGACGCACTTTTGGTCGATGATATTATTGAAACGGCGAATCATTTTACAGCGTTTGACAAAATGCTGGAGAATATCGACAAAATTCTGACAAACGAAATCATCAAAGACTTTCATAAAATCTTAAAAGCGGCGACTTCACAGGCAAATACCGATTGGTTTGTCGTTGGAGACTGGAAAAAAATACCGAATGAAATCGGAGACATTGAAACGATTTTACCCAAAAACGTTGAAGAAGAAATGAATAAATTAAACGACTGGCACTTAAATTTGCCGCAAATTTCACTTGAAACCATTGCAGAATATCATTGTAAATTCGAAAAAATTCATCCGTTTCAAGACGGAAACGGTCGGATAGGACGACTTATAATGTTTCGCGAATGTTTGAAAACCGGCGTTGTTCCGTTTATTATCGACGAGCGGCATAAGCAATATTATTATCGAGGACTTAAAGAATTTGAAAGCGAGCGCGGGTATTTGATTGATACTTGCAAATCGGCTCAGGATACGTATTTTGAGTGGATTAGATATTTTTATCCCGATTTAACGAATTGAACAATAACAAGAAACAAATACTATATTTACTCGAAAATTTAGACTATAACCAAATAGAATAGACAGAGAAAAACAGTACCGAATTATTCGAAAAACTTGACTTTTAATACAACAAGTGGTATTTTATGCTAGTATATAGCGTGAACACGCTGTAGGAGTAAACCAATTTATGAATAATCTTAAAAGATGTTTTTTGTCGATAACTACGATTTTTATCGGCATTATGTTGTCGGGCTGCGCCGCTATGACCAATTCGCTGAAAGAAATAGACGCGAACACGGATTGGAAAAAACCGACTTTAACGGCGGATTTGGATGTAAGTCCAAACAAAATAGTCGGGAGTGCGAACGGCAAAAAAGATAAGTTGAACGAGATTGGAAAAGTCGCGATGTTAAACGCCTTGGTAAAATATAATTCCGGAAAATTGGATAAAGATATTGCGGATTTAATGGTCGAGCCGACATATTTTCACGAATACGACGGATTTGGCGGCGTAAAAATAACGGTTATCGGTTATCCTGCAAGATACAAAAATTTCAGGATGATAGAAAAAACGGAAGTTCCTTTGGAAAACTTTGTATCTGTTCCTAAAAATAACGATTATCCGTCACGTTCTATGTCTGAAACGTTATCTAAGCAAGAAGAACAAGTGAAATTGCAGAGAGTAAAAGACGATATTGCCACAGAACAAAAGAAAGTGCAGGATAGCGTTTATCAATCGCAAGAACAAATACGTCAAGAAGAACACAGCGAATCCAAGACAGTATCGCAAGCGGAAAACAAAATAATTCGGAACAATGTTGCAACAGAACAAACAAGAATTGCAGAAGATAAGAGCAAGACAGCATGGGCGCAGCGAGTTAAAAATGCAAACGGCGGGGATTTGGCGTTCAGAACAGCCGAAGGTAAAATTATCAAATTTGAAAGCGGAAAACCGTTTCCTGACGTAAGCGAATCTCAAGAAAAACGAAGTAAAAAAGTAATCTTTGAGAAAGATGACAAAAAGTATATTTGTTATATAAATAACAGAAAAGTTTACGTATGGGAAGTGAACGGTAGTGGAGTTATAAAAAACAAGTGGTATAGCACAGACGCTTTTGACCTCGTTAAACCTGAATACGATTATTTGGGTTATGAGATTTTTGATACTGTAGTAAAGAAGTAGTAAAATATTTTAGAGTGAGATTTGACTAATGCCGCCTCAAAACTGGCGGTAAATGGTATATACCTGATAATCGGCTGAAGCCAAAGGCGTAAACTAAAAGACATATAAGTATTAGGCGAAGCTGGGGGTTAGACGGTAAAGAATTAATTATTTGCAGATTTTATATTAACAGCGGGACGTATAAATACGTCCCGCTGTTGTTTCGTTTGCCTTTTTATATGTGGCAAATGGTATATTTACCCGAAAATCAAAGTATAAAATCGGACTTTTATAGTGGGATTAACGAGCGGCGGCATATCTTATAAGTCCCAAATAAAAAAGGAGCGCATAAGTGGACGAAAACGAAGAAAACAAATTTGAAGAACAAGTAATACAAAATACTTCAGAGGGAATAATCTCTCCGACTTTACTTGAAGAAGAAATGAAACGTTCAATGCTGGATTACGCAATGAGCGTAATTACGGCAAGGGCGTTGCCGGATGCGCGAGACGGACTAAAACCTGTGCACAGACGAATTTTGTACAGTATGCACGAAAACGGCTGGACGGCGTCCCTCAAAGACCACATAAAATGCGCAAAAGTCGTAGGCGCGGTAATGGGAGACTACCATCCGCACGGCGACAGTTCGATTTATGAAGCGCTTGTACGTATGTCGCAGCCGTGGTCGCTTCGATACTGCGCGATTGACTTTCACGGCGGTAACGGTTCAATCGACGGCGACAAACCTGCGGCGTATCGTTATACGGAATGTAAATTGGATAAAATGGCGGACGAAATGCTTATCGATATTAACAAAAACGTTGTCGATATGGCGAAAAATTTCTCAGAAGATAAAGACGAACCGATAGTTTTACCTTCCAGAATCCCGTTTTTACTTGTAAACGGTTCTTCCGGAATTGCGGTTGGAATGGCTACGAATATGGCGCCGCATAACTTGCGGGAAGTGGTTTTGGGAATTAAAGCGGTGTTGGAAAATTCGGAAATTGAAATTGACGATTTGATAAAATACATTCCCGCGCCTGATTTTCCTACGGGCGGACTCATTTACGGAAGAAGCGGAGCGATTGAGGCGTATAAAACCGGACGCGGAAAAATAATTATGCGCGCCAAAGCCGAAATTGTCGGTACGGATGCAAGCGGACAGGGCGGTAAAATTATTATTACCGAAATTCCGTATATGTTGAGCAAAGAAAATCTCGTAAAAAAAATGGAAGAATTAGCCTCCGACAAAGAAAACGGAATTTCCGGGATTATGGATATTGAAGACGAATCTTCGGACATTGACGACAGTGACAGCGGCAAGAAAAAAGGCGCTCAAAGCAAAATAGGAATAAGAATCATCGTTCATGTAAAAAGAGACGATTACGCAGAAGTCGTGCTTAATCAGCTGTATAAGATGTCGCCGCTGCAATCGTCTTTCGGAATATTAAATTTAGCGCTTGTAAGAGGACGTCCTCATTTGCTTAATCTCAAGCAATTGATTGAGCATTACATAGACCATCGACTTGAGGTGATTACCCGTAAAACTCAGTTTGATTTGAATAAGGCGAAAAATCGCAGCCACATTGTCGACGGGTTAATAGTCGCCGCAGACAATACCGACGAAGTTATTAAAATAATTCGTTCAAGCGAAGACGAGGCGAATGCGCGTATAACTTTACAGGAACGTTTCAATCTTGACGAAATTCAGTCTAAAGCGATTACAGATATGCGTTTAGGGCTTTTAACTCGTATGAACCGTTTAGAATTGGAAAACGAGAAGAAAGATTTACTGCTAAAAATTGCCGATTTTATTGATATTTTGGATAAACGCGAAAGAAAAGTCGCTATTATCAACGAGGATTTGGACGATATTTTGAAAAAATACGGCGATGACAGAAGGTCGCAAATTGTCGATGCGGCGGGTGATATTGACATTGAAGACATGATTCCCAACGAAGATATGGTAATAACTATGACACACGCCGGCTACATTAAACGTACGGCGGCGGACACATACAAAACGCAAGGGCGAGGCGGCCGCGGACTAAAAGGAATGGCTTCAAAAGATTCGGATTTCATAGAAACGCTTTTTGTCGCGTCTGCACACAGCACAATTTTGTTTTTCACCGACAAAGGACGCTGTTACGGAATTAAGGTCTGGGAATTACCCGAAGGCGACAGAACCTCGAAAGGTCGTCCGATTGTGAATGTAATCGAGGTATTGCAGACAAACGGAGAAAAGGTTGCGTCTTTCGTCGTGGTGAAAGATTATGACAACGCACAAAACCAATCAATAGTTCAAGTGACTCAAAGAGGAATTATAAATCGTCAGCCGCTTGAAAATTATCAAAATTTGCGTAAAAACGGACTGAATTCTATAAAATTGGACGAAAAAGAAGAATTGGTCGCGGCGGTTCTATGTGAGAAAGACGATAATGTCGTTATCGCTTCGTCAGGTGGAAATGCGGTTCGTTTCCCTATCGAAAAGGCGAGAATTACCGGACGAAACACGCACGGTGTACGTGGAATCCGTTTGAAAGACGGCGACAAGGTTATAGGAATGATTACGGCGAAATCCGACGACGACAAAATTCTTACGGTTACCGAAAACGGTTTTGGAAAACGCACGAAATTAGGCGAATACAGAATTACCAATCGAGGCGGTAAAGGAATTATTAACATAAAAACGAGCGAACGTAACGGGAAAGTCATCAATATCATGAACCCAAACGAAGACGATGATTTGCTGATAATTACTAAAAACGGAATAATAATCCGCGTCTGCGTTGCAAAAATCAATGTTATCGGGCGAGCGACGCAAGGCGTAAAACTTATGAATTTAGACACCGGCGACAAGGTTATAGACGTCAGCGATTGCGGCAAAAGCGACGACGACGGCGGCGATATTGAAAAGTCGGAATTACCGCAGACAAATCCCGAAGACTTGCTTGAAGAAGAAATTATCGACGAAGACGACGATGTCAAAGAAGAAGCGGACGACGGCGAAAGCGATGAATAAACTCTACTATGGCGATAATCTTGACGTTTTGCGAAAGTATATCGCAGACGAGTCGATTGATTTATGCTATATAGACCCGCCGTTTAATTCAAACCGCGACTACAATCAGATTTATGCGACCGCAAGCAATGAAGACAAGGCGCAGTCACAAGCGTTTGTTGACACTTGGGAATGGGATAAATCGGCGATTGACGGACTTAACGAGATTCTTGAAAACGAAGAAAAAAGATTCAATATTGAGTTGGTAAAGTTTATCGACAACATCAAAAACATTGTCTGTAAAGGAAGCTTGCTTGCGTATCTGATTAGTTTGGCGCTGCGTGTTACGGAAATTCACAGAGCGCTGAAAAAAACGGGAAGTTTTTATTTCCATTGCGACCCTACGGCAAGTCATTATATAAAACTGCTTTTAGACAATATTTTTGTTCCGAAAGGCGGAAATATGAGGAACGAAATAATTTGGCACTATACGGGAAATTCTGTGCCGAAATATTGTTTGCCGAGAAAACACGATGTAATATTCTCTTATTGCAAGGGAGATGTGAGCAAATTTTATCCGCAAAATATTCTTATTCCTTATTCTGAAAAAACCGAGAAGCGGTATAATCATATTGACGATGAAGGAAGACGATATAAAGTTTCAGCTTTACGAAAAGGGATACAAGAAATTGTCTATATGAAAACAGGAAAATATTCTGATGATGTTTGGGATATTCCTGTTGCACGCGGTAAAGAAGCATTAGGTTATCCTACGCAAAAGCCGGAAGCGTTATTAGAACGCATAATCAAGGCGAGTTCAAACGAAACCGACAACATTCTTGACGCATACTGCGGATGCGGAACAACTGTCGCTGTTTGCGAACGCTTAAATAGAAAATGGGTCGGAATAGACATTACTTACCAAAGTATTTCGCTTATAATAAAACGCCTTGAAGATACTTACGGAGAAAAAGTTTCTCAAAATTTTGAACTAAACGGCATTCCGCGCGATATTGAATCAGCGACGGCTTTAGCGTTAAAAAAGGACGACAGAGTTCGTAAAGAGTTTGAAAAATGGGTTATTTTGACATATACAAACAATTACGCTTACATTAACGAGAAAAAAGGAAGCGATAAAGGAATTGACGGGCGAATGTTTATGGCTGTTTCTTCCGACAAGTCGAAAGAAGTCCTGTTTTCGGTAAAATCCGGGAAAGTTTCGGTAAAAGACATCCGAGATTTTCGTGGAGTTCTCGAAAGAGAAGAAAACGCAGTAATCGGAATTTTCATAACACTGAACAATCCGACAAAAGATATGATAAACGAAGCTAAAGAGGCGGGTGTCTATGTAAATTCTTCCAACAATCAGCCTTTTGACAGAATTAAAATTATTACTACCGAACAAATAATTAACGGCGAACGTTTGTATTTACCGCTTCCCAAACGCGATGTGGTAAGGCAGGCGGAAAGCAACGATAAATCTGAAAAAATTGATATTGATTTTTAACTTTGGAGGATAATATGGTAAACCAAATTCCGCAAAATGCATCAAACGAAACTTGGCGGATGTTTAGAGTGATTTCCGAATTTGTAGAAGGAATTGAAACTCTGTCGAATATTGGACCATGCGTGTCGATATTCGGCTCGGCAAGGACGGAACCCGACGATAAGTATTTCAAAATGACGGTGGAAATGGGTAAATTGTGTGCGGAAAACGGATTTGGCGTAATCACGGGCGGCGGCCCCGGAATTATGGAAGCGGCGCACGTCGGCGCTATAGAAGCAAACGGGAAAGCAATAGGGCTAAATATCAAACTTCCGATGGAACAGCATCCGAACAAATACCAAAATGTGAAATTGGATTTCCACTACTTTTTTGTTCGCAAAGTAATGTTTTTGCGTTGGAGTTCGGCGGTCATCATTTGTCCGGGAGGTTTCGGCACTTTAGACGAAATGTTTGAGGCGTTGACACTTATACAAACAAACAAAACTCAGGAAATTCCGTTAGTTTTGCTCGGAAAGGATTTTTGGAGCGGAATGGTTGATTGGATCGAGAAAAAAATGCTTATGAACAATCAGTACATTTCACCTGAAGATACGAAACTATTTCATATTACCGACGATCCGAAAGAGGCGATGGCGATAATTAATGAGTCGAGTAAAAAACGGAAACTTGCAACAAATTTTTGATTGTAAATCATGGATTTATACGATTCAAAACCTCAAAAAGACAGTGATTCGCAGGATAGTGAAAATTCTGCAAAACCTTTCTTGGGCGTGCATTTTGAATGCTGCGACGTGTATGTAAGACTTTATCGCCCTCCCGACAGACCGTTTTATCAGGGGCGTTGTCCGAAATGTTCAAAGCCTGTTTTTATTCCGGTAGGGAAAGGCGGAATTTCGGCGCGATTTTTCAGCGTTAAATAAAAAACTTGCTTTCACATACGGCGATTTCGTATATTAACACGGGTTAAAGGGGAGAAAAGTATGAATTCGGTACATATAGTTCAGATTTTTTGGGTGTTGATTTTTTTCTTTTCTTTAATTATTTTATTTTTCGTATGGGCGAAATCGATGGTTATAATGCGTTTATTCGCGAAAGTCCATGACCTTTTGAGTAAAATGGATACGCTTTACGATGAGGAACCGCAAAAATAAAATCGTGTTCTTTGAAAATTTTATGTGTTTTAGAACTTGCTTTTGTCAAAAGATGTTAAGACGAAACGCTTTGCATGTACAATTTACCTTTGAAACATCAAAAAATTGAAAAAAATTACTTTGGAGTAAAAATGAAACCAGAAAATGAAATGTTCTTTGTTATTCTCTTGGGCTTGTCTGTGATTTTGCAATTGATTTCGCTAATCAAAATAACGCAATTTCAAAATAGTCAAAAACACAGAGAAAGCAAAAACAATTCCGTAAATGACGGAAGAAACCGTGCGCAGCAGAATAATCAAAACCCGAATAAAAAAAATCAGGGGAATAATATTAGTCAAAACAACCGTCCCTCACAGCAAAACGGGCAAAGAACTCAGCCGCAAAACATTGAGAAAAAGTTTGAAAGAATAGTATCAAACGCTCAATCGCTGAAAGATACGAATTCACAGTTGGGAAATCGTTCAAAAGATAACAAAAATATTAACCAACCTAACCAACCGCAAAATAAACCTAAAGTTTACAGTGAAAGACCTGCGGTTCAAAAGCAGGAAAGACCTGCGAACGTTCCGATTAAACAGGCGGAAACTGTTGAGCAAAAAAAACCGGAAGCGGTTTTTACAGAAAGTGCAAATAACGGCGTTAAAGCAAATTTGGAGACTAAAACCGAAAGCGCTATGGACGTTAAAACACAGCAGCAGTCCGGTTCCGTTCAGTACGGAAGACGCTGAATTTATAAAGACATCGAAAGTATTTTTCGGTGTCTTTTTTATTGTTTCAAAACAAGTTAAGCGAATATTAACAAAAGGAGAGAAAATTATGGCGGATGTCGTTGCGGGAATTGATATTGGCGGAACCAATATCGTTTTTGGATTGGTAAATAGAAACGGGAATATCGTAGAAACGGGAACCCTCAAAACAGCGGATTATCCAATTTTCGACGATTTTGTTAAAGCAAGCGCATATTTGATTAAGGATTTGATAAAGAAATCGGATACAAACTTAATCGGAGTCGGGATAGGTGCGCCAAACGGCAATTTTTACAGAGGAACTATTGAGTATGCCGTAAATCTTATGTGGAAAGGAATCGTACCGATAGCGCGGGATTTCAAAGATATTTTGAATGTGGAAACCGCGGTAACAAACGACGCGAATGCCGCAGCCGTTGGAGAAAAAATTTTCGGCGGAGCAAAAGAAATCGACGATTTTGTCGTTTTAACGCTGGGCACAGGGCTTGGAAGCGGAATTTACATCAATGGGAAATTATTGTACGGATACTCGGGCTTTGCCGGCGAATTGGGGCACATCGGATTGGTGCCGAACGGGCGCGCCTGTGGGTGCGGACAACACGGTTGTGCAGAAACATACGTTTCCGCGACAGGTATTTGTAGAACCGCCGTCGAACTTCTTTCCACAAAACGCGAACCGTCGGTTTTGCGTGAATATTCCTACAACGAATTGACCTCGAAATATATTTCAGACGCTGCGACAGAAGGCGATGTTATCGCACTTGAAGCGTTTGACGTTACGGCGAGATATTTCGGAAAAATCATTGCCGACACTGTTGCATTTTCAAGTCCGCAAAAAATATTCCTGTTCGGCGGGCTTGCAAACGCCGGAGATATTTTAATAGTTCCAGCCCAGAAATACGCTCGCGAAATATGTTTGCAGTCAATGCGAGACACGTTTGAAATAACTATGTCTAAACTCCCGTCGGCAAATGCGGCAATTTTAGGTTCCGCCGCTTTGATTTGGGAGTCCCGTAAAAAGTTATAGTTTATGTAAATTTTATTTTTTTTGCGCGACTATAAGCGCCTGTCTGTTAAATGCTATTTTACATTTAAAAAGCAAATTCCGTTTCCACACATTGCCGGTAACGTGAAGAATAAAACCGAAAACCAAATTGTTTATTCTCGCCAAAATCCAGAAAAACAGGCGAAAACAATTAAAAGCCGACCGAAAATAGTCGTTTTTAACCACGTCATACCCACAGTCAAAAAGCAGGCGGTTAATTCGGTAACGAGTCGTCAAAAAAGAATGTGAATAATCGACTTCAAAAAAATCAGTTTTCCAATCAAGATAATCCGGGAAAAAAATGACAACTTTTCCGCTTGCTTTTAATATTGGTTTTAATTCTTCAAGCGCTTGGGACGCTATTTGACAATTTAAGAAATGCTCAACAACGTTATTCATCACAACTACATCAAAACTTTCGTTTTCAATATTTCTCGGTAAAGGCGGAATCATAGTCACACCGTCTACGCAAATATTAGCGCCGTTTTCCTCAGCAAGTTTACAAATAGCCGCATTCGCATCTATCACGTTATATTTCGCTTTGGGATAAAATTTGGAAAATATTTTATGGAAATCGCCGCGCCCGTAACCGATCTCCAAAACACTCGGGTTCTCCGGTAATTCTTTCGCTATATACTTTATGAACTTTGGATATAAATGGCGCGCCTGCCATTCCCGTAAAGGATTCGTCGTTTTGTCGTAATAATCGTAAAACATAAATAATAACCTTTATTAAAAACAAAAGAGCGGTATATTTCAACAACGCTCTTTTATCTATCAATTAAAGTGAATCCACATATTTCACGACATCGCCGACAGTGATAAACTTCGCCGAATCTTCGTCTGAAATTTCATCAACGCCGAACGCTTCTTCAAACGCCATGATGAGTTCGGAAAGGTCAAGCGAATCCGCTCCCAAATCGTCAATAAATTTTTTCTCCGGGGTAATTTCACTTTTTTGCTTACCCAGTTGCTTTGCTACCACTTCTTGAACTTTTTCAAGATTTGCACTCATAAAACACTCCTTTTTTTATTGTTAAAAACCAAACCACAAATATAAAATACTACATTGCCAACCCGCCGTTGACGGCGATTACCTGCCCGGTTATATAACCCGCCAAATCGCTTGCCAAAAACAGAGCCGAATTGGCAATATCTTCGGGCATACCCAAAACTTTCATCGGAATTGCGTCCTCGTATCCTTTCACGACTTCGGGTGAAAGTTTGTCCGTCATCGCCGTACGAATAAATCCCGGCGCAATCGCATTTACTGTTACCGACCGTTTCGCCGCTTCTTTTGCCACAGCCTTTGTCAGAGCTATCATCCCTCCTTTTGATGCCGAATAATTCGCTTGTCCGGGAAGTCCTATCTGTCCGGAAATCGAAGCGATATTTATTATTCTTCCGCCTCTGGCTTTGAGCATCGGACGCAACGCCGCTTTCGTGCATAGAAACGTACTCTTGAGATTCACATCAAGAACCGCGTCCCAGTCGCTTTCTTTCATATCTATAACGAGTCCGTCTTTGGTAATTCCCGCATTATTCACAAGAATATCAATTTTGCCGAAAAACTCTATAAAATCCTTAATCATTTTATCCACGTCTTCTTCTTTGGCGACATTCGCCGAAAGCGCAAGCGTTTTTACACCGTAATTTTCTGCAATTTCCCGAGCAGACTCTTTTGCCGTGTTTAAATCAATATCACTGACACAAACGTCTGCGCCAGTTTTTGCAAATTTCGCCGCGATTTCCTTTCCGATTCCTCTTCCCGAACCGGTGACAAGAGCGGCTTTCCCTTTTAACGAAATCATTTTTTCTCCTCTGTTTTGTATGTTTCCATAATAGAAATTACGTTCTCCCAATCGGCGCAATTTACAACCTCAATTTCTGCAACAGTTTTTTTCATAAGTCCTTTAAGTACGTTGCCAGGACCTACCTCGACGGCGTTTCTGACGCCAACGTCGAACAGCTCGTTTTGGCAATCAACCCAGCGAACCGGAGAAAGCAGTTGCTCAACCAAAAGCGATTTTATTGTATCCGCGCTTTTTTCCGGCTTTGCGCGAACGTTTGTAATAACTGGGTATTTTGCGTCGTTAAATTTTTTATCTTCCAAATATTTTGAAAATTCGTCTGCGGCGTCTTTCATAAGCGGAGAATGAAACGCGCCGCTTACCGCAAGCGCCACCGCTCGTTTTGCTCCGTTCGCCTTAAGAATTTCACAAGCGCTTTCCACCGCCGCCGAATCGCCCGAAATTACGGTTTGTTCCGGAGAATTTTCATTTGCCGAAACGACGACTCCGTTTTTGATTTCAAGTAAATACGAAATAATTTTTTCCTTTTCCATTCCCAAAATCGCCGCCATAGCGCCTTTGTATCTTTTACCCGCTTCAGCCATCAATTCTCCGCGCTTTGCGACCAAATCAATTCCTGTTGCAAAATCAAAAACTTCACTTGCATAAAGAGCGGAATATTCTCCCAGAGAATGCCCAAGCGTAAAAGACGGAAATATACCGTTTTGCTTCAGCAAATCGGCAATTACACTTTCTATCAAAAACATCGCCGGCTGAGTGTTTTCGGTTTGTTTGAGAACCTCTTCCGTACCGTCAAAAATTATATTTTTTATATTCCGTTCCAAAATATCGTTCGCTTCTTCAAAGCGTTTTTTTGCAAAATCGCTTTGCTCAAAAATATCTTTTCCCATCCCGACTTTCTGAGAACCTTGTCCGGGAAACAAAAATGACAAATTCATACTAAATTACTCCCATTTTTCTCAAAACCTGATTATAACGCCGCCGGCGGTAATTCCTCCGCCAAGCGAAACCATGGCGATTATGTCTCCGTCTTTTATTCGTCCGTTATCCCACGCTTCTTCAAGTGCGAGCGGAATCGTCGCCGATGAAGTATTTCCGTATTTTTGCAGATTTATTACAATTTTTTCCGGAGGCAGTCCTAATCTTTCCCCCACGCTTTCGATTATACGAATATTCGCTTGATGCGGAACGAGCAAATCAACGTCTTTCAACGTCAAATTTGCTTTCTCAAGCGCCCTCTCTACCATTTCCGGCATAAGACGACAAGCATATTTATAAATTTTTTGTCCTTCCATAATCAAAAACTTTTTATCGCCCCAACTCGGCAGGTAAAGCGCCTCTGCCCCGTTAGGATCGGTATAATTTATACAGGACAATATTCCTTTTTCACCGTTACTCGCTTCCAAAACCACCGCACCCGCGCCGTCACCGAATAAAATGCACGTCCCCCTGTCATTCCAATCAAGAGAACGCGAAATCACTTCGCTCCCGACCAAAAGCACTCGTTTGCTCTGCCCGCTTTTTATCAACGAATCAGCTACAGAAAGTCCGAACGTAAATCCGGCGCAAGCGGCGGATAAATCAAACGCAAACGCACCTTTAATTCCTAATTTTCCGGCAATTATCGCCGCCGTTGACGGAAAAAAATTATCCGGCGTAAACGTCGCACAAATTATCGTGTCGATACTTTCGGCGTTAATTTCCGCTTTGGCGATCGCTTTCTTTGCCGCCTCAAAACCCAATAGAGAAGCAGCGTCTTTCGGAGCGTTTTTCCAAATTCTCCTCTGCTTAATGCCCGTCCTTTGGGTTATCCATTCGTCAGAAGTTTCCAAATACGACGCGAAATAATCGTTATCCTTGATTTCGGCCGGAACGGCTGTCCCCACCGAAATTATATTCGCTTTAATAAAATCCGCCTTTCACAAACCGATAATACACATTTTTTACAACAATATTACTACTTAATATAATATATTTTAATCAAAGATAGTCAAACTTTTGGAATAGAGTGATTTTGCGTAAAATTTACTCTATTCTTGCAATCAAATTTTGAAATTTTTTTTATAAACTTCCCAAGTCGTTAAAATTAGCGAAGTTATATCGGAATGTTGCGCTTTGAAACCCAAAGCTTCTTTCGCTTTTTTTGCCGTCGCCAAAACCACCGAAGGATCTCCGTCACGGCGAGCGCCAAACTCCGCCTCTATTTTCCTGCCTGTGATTTTCCTTGCCGTATCAACCATCTCTTTGACCGAAACACCCGTCTGCGAACCAAGATTCACCGTCAAACTTTCGTTGACTTTCAACAAGTATTCAAACGCTTTGAGATGCGCCGAAGCCAAATCGCTCACGTGAATATAATCGCGAACACAAGTTCCGTCTCGGGTGTCCCAGTCCGAACCGAAGATCGTAATTTTTTCACGTTTTCCTACAGCGGTTTCCATAACAATCGGAAGCAAATTTTGCGGATTGGTTTCTAACCCCGAAATTCTGCCTTTTTTATCATAGCCAGCCGCGTTAAAATATCTTAACGCTACAAATTTCAGTCCTTTAAGTTTATCGTACCATGTCAAAATTCTTTCGATTTCCAACTTTGTAAATCCGTAGTAATTTTCAGGATTCGTCGGATGATTTTCGTCAATCGGAAGGTACTGCGGTTCACCGTAAACCGCCGCAGTAGATGAAAAAATTATCTTTTTCACACCGTTTTTTACAGCCGCATTCAATATGTTTATTGTTCCGCAAATGTTGTTTACAGAGTACTTTTCGGGAATTACCATAGATTCGCCCGCCGCCTTAAACGCTGACAAATGGATGATTCCATCAAATTTCCTATCGCCCATCGTCTTGTCAAGTAAATCAAAATTCAAAACGTCGCCGCGGACAAGATCTTCGTCGGCAAATACATTTTCTTCTTTCCCGCTTGAGAAATTGTCGTAAATCGTAACTCCGTAACCGTTATCAAGCAATTCTCGAGCAACATGACTCCCTATGTATCCCGCTCCGCCGATTACCAAAATGTTCATTTTTTTTCCTTTGGTCTAAAATTTCGAAAATAAAATAATATTCTGCGCACATAGTTTTTGATATGGAAATGGAAAGTTTTATGAAACGGAGAAACAAAATATAAAAATAATTTCAACAAGCATAAAATATTTTCCAAGTTCGCTCGTCTAATATTATAGAAGGATAAATCCATATAAAGATTTTGTTAAATTTGTGGTTGCAGGAGTTTTGATTATGCTTGCTACGGTACACGAAAAATTACAATTTCTGACCTTTTTTACAAAAAAATGACTCTAAAGTCAGTTTTTTGTACATTTAGTCGAAAACATGTGTTATTTTAATATGGAAATTACGAGAACGATACAATTTTTATGAAAGAGAGGATAGATGAGAAGAAAAATTTTGACGGCGCTTACGGCAGCCGTACTTTCAACGTCCGTATTTTCAGATGCTCCGGAATCGTCGTCAAAGCCGAATGACGGACAAAGAGCAATGAGCAGAAGCGATGTGATAAGGTATGCTTTCAAAAACTCCGAAAGTTTGGCTCAACTTGAAGCCGAACACGAACGGATAGTTTACATGCGGAAAGAATACTATGGGAAAGCGCTTCCGGACATTAACGGAGCGATAAATTATGTTCTTGCTCCGAATTTGAATGGAGAAAAGGAAGATAGACCGAGTGTTTCCGAGGTGGTTGACGGAATGGAACCTAGTAATGCAGACCGAGTCTTAGCCGGAGCGTTAGATGGGATTTCAGGCGCTTTAGGCGCTATGAGCGTCAAAAATACCTTGCAGTGGGAAGTAAAGGCAACGCAGCCGATTTTTGCACAGGGAAAAGTAAAAACCGGATTGAAAATCGCCGAAATCTCTCTTGAAACGCTTGAAGAAAAATACAGAGGCGAACAATTGGAACTTTCGCAAAACATTATAAACGCATACAATTCCGCGCTTTTGGCTCAACAAAACGCGGTAATTCAACAGGATGCGTTAATTATTGCAGAGGAGTCGTACAGAATAGCGAAAGCGCGGTTTGAGACCGGCAAGGGAAGCGCACTTGATACGCTAAACGCAAGATATGAGCAGCAACAGGCGATTTCACGGCTTCGCGACGCGCAAAAAAATGAAAAATTAACGATGGAAACGTTGATGACGGCGGCTTCGCTTGACGATAAGAAAATTATTTTGAGCGACAGCTTGATCGTGCCGCAGTTTGATATGACGGAAGACGCGGCTTGGGAGAAAATGCGGCAAAATAATTCGTCGCTCAAATTGCTTTCGCAGGCAAAAATGTTGCAAACAGAACAAACGCACTTGACCAAAACCGATTATCTTCCGATGATTGGAGCGTTTGCAAGCATCGGACAGCATAATTTGTTTGATAACGGCGACGAATTTGCAGACTCTGGAAGCTGGCAGTGGGATTTTAAAGTCGGCGTGGGAGTTCAAATCCCGATTTTCAACGGCGGGCAACGCAAAAACAAACTCCGTCAGGCAAAATTCGAAGAATTAAAGTTGGATAAACAAGAGATTGAAGCCGAGCGCGGACTTCGACTTGCTTTGAGCGCAGCGTTTGAGGATTTAGCGGTAGCAAAAGAAGAATTGGCGAGGACGGCGCAGATGATCGCGCTTACAGAACAAGGGCTTAGGATTTCCAAATTGTCGTTTGAACTGGGGCAAATTACGCAGTTGGAATTGAACAACAGCGAACAGAATAACAGAGGAGCCAAAACAGCGTATAACAGCGCAATTTTCGGCATCAATTCGGCGGTTATGAATATTGAAAAATTGATAGGAAGTGAAGATTTAATCTCAATAGGAAATTAAAAAAGAGGAGTTTAGAAAATGAGAAGTTTTAAAATGACGGTAATTGTCGCCGCGGCGGCTATCGCTTTAACATCGTGCGGGAAAAAAGACGAAGCGAAAGAAAAATCGCAGACAATTCAGGAAATTCAAGCGGTACAAGGGATTCCCGTGACTGTTTCAACGGCAAAAAAAAGTGTTGTGCGCCATGTAGAAAAAACGAGCGGCACGACGGAAGGAATCAGGCAATCGTATTTGACGAACGCGATGAGCGGAACTCTGCAAAAAATTTCCGTCAAAACCGGACAACGTGTTAAAGAAGGCGACGTTATCGCGAGTATGTATTTCGAGGACGGTTCGCCGCGAAGCGCCGCACAGGCTAATTACGATTATGCGGAAAGAATGTACGAAAGAGTCCGAAAATTGCAGGAAGAAGGCGCTGCGACTTTGGAACAGATTGAAGGCGCTAGAGTTAATTACGAAAACGCGTTAAAAGGGCTTAAAGGAGCAAACGCAGCCGAATTTGTACGCGCTCCGTTTGACGGCGTAATATTAGAAATTTATCAATCCGAAGGAACTAAAATAGACGCAAGAACCCAAATTGCGCATATGGCGGATTTTTCAAGGATTAAAGTTGACGCGATGGTTAACGAATTGAATATTAATAAATACTCAAACGGACAAAAAGCGTTCGTTCTTGTCGGCGACAAAGACACGCTTTGGGGACGGGCGACAAGCGTTGCGGTCGGCGGAATCGCGCAAAATCACGGTTTTCGCGTAACTTTTGAATTTCCAAATCCGAACAACAAACTCAAAGTCGGAATGTTTAAAGAAATTTTCGTTATAATCGAAGAAAAAACTGACGCGATAAGCGTTCCCATAGATGTGGTAGTTTACAAAGCAGGAAAGCCAGGGGTGTTCGTAATAAACGGTGAAACGGCTGTTTTAAGGCAAGTGGAACCGGGAATAAACAGCGGAAGTAATTTGGAAATTATTTCCGGACTTAAAGAAAAAGAGCGATTCGTCGTCTCGGGTGCGACTTTGCTTTCGGACGGTAAGAAAGTGAACATTACGGAGCAAAAAAATGACGAATAAAAAAACGTTTGTCCAGATAAGCATTTTAAGGAGAAAATAATGAGTATTGCGAAAACAAGTATTCAGCGTCCGCTGATGATGATAATGGTTATATTGGCGGTTTCACTTTTCGGTCTGGTCGCGTGGCAAAAATTGCCTACCGACAGAATGCCAAATATAGAATTGCCGTATGTTACGATTCAATTTATTTATCCGGGATCAGGTCCCGAAGAAGTCGAATTGAACGTAATAAAACCGGTAGAAGATCAAGTAGGGATGATTTCCGGCATCAAAAATATGACATCGTATTGTATGGAAAACGCAGGCGTAATTGTGCTTGAATTCAATACCGACATAAATGCGGATTTTGCGGCTATAGAAGTAAAAGACAAGGTAAGCCAGATTATGTCTTTGCTTCCCGAAGACGTTAAAGAACCGGCGATTGCAAAGATTGATTTTTCCGCCATGCCTATAATGACGATAGCGCTATTGGGAGATTCGACCATATCGCCTATAGAATTGCGAACTTATGCCGATAAACAACTTAAAGACAAATTCGGGCAAGTCGTAGGCGTCGCACAGGCGACGATTTCCGGCGGACGAGAACGAGAAATTCACGTAACGCTTAACGCCGAAAAATTAGCGGCTCATAACTTGTCGATATTTAACGTATATCCGGTTTTTACCATGCAAAACGCTCTTGTTCCTATCGGTTACGTTACCGGAGAACTCAAGGAATATTCCGTAAAATTTGACGGAAAATTTCGTACTATCGAAGAAATAGAACAAATCCAAGTACCTACTCCCGGCGGATATAACGTTCGGCTCAACGAAATAGCCAAAGTAAGCGATTCGTATGCGGACGTTCGTGAAGCGGCAAGATTTCAAGGAGAACAGTCGGTGGAATTCTCCATTACAAAATCCGGCGATGCAAACACGGTTGCGACGGCGAAGAAAGTTATTAAAACTCTTGAAAAACAGAGAAAAGAACTGCCGCAAGGCATGCGCCTTGAAATCGTAACGGATCAGTCGAACTTTATCAGCGAAGCGGTCAGCGACACTTATTCGAATATCTGGCAGGGCATTCTGCTTACGGCGATAATTTTATTGATATTTCTTTCGGATTTCCGCCTCACTATTATCGCCGCCGTAATTATGCCGATTTCTCTGATAATGGGATTTATCGGTATGGACGCTATGGGATTTTCTATGAATATGGTAACGATGATGTCTTTGACTATCGTCGTCGGAATTTTGGTAACAAACGCCATAGTCGTACTTGAAAACATTATGCGGCACAGAAATATGGGTAAAGATCCTCATCACGCCGCACTTGCGGGAACGGACGAAATTTTTGTCGCGGTTTTGGCAAGCACCCTTACAAATTTGGCGGTATTTATACCGATAGCGAGTACGACCGGAATGACCGGTTCAATTTTTAAGGAATTGGGGTTAACAATCGTTTTCGCAACCGTCGCTTCCTTAATATTGAGTTTTACGCTCGTACCGATTATGGCTGCGTTTATGCTTAAGCCCAAAGAAGAGGGCAAGGAACACGCGCACGCTATCGACAAGTTTATTTCCGGACTTGATAAAAAATATGAAAATATGCTTGACAAAGCGTTGAACAATAGAACAGTCAAGATCGGAATAGTCGTTTTTACTTTTCTGTTGTTAATTTTCACCATGAAAGTCGTCGCTTCAAAAATAGGGGTGGATTTTATGCCCCATACGGACGAAGGATTCATCAACATTTCGGTTGAACTTCCGGTAGGAACCCCTATGTCCGTCACTCAAGACGTGCTTGTTAAAATAGAAGATAAACTCAAAGACCTGCCCTATCTAAAAGCGATATCAAGTTCCATAGGCAAACAAGGGATTAGTTCCGGAGTACAAAGCGGAGAAATCCGTATAGAACTAGTTCCGCTTGCCGAGAGAGACATTGACGTATTCCGAATGGTCAGGCAAGTTCGTCCCAAAATTGCCGACATCCCGGACGCAAAAATTATGGTTGCGGCGGCAAGCGGTATGAACAGGGGACAATCATCGACGGATTTGGAAATTCAAATTCTGGGCAACAATATGGATACGCTTGCACAACTTGCAGAAACGGCGTTAAAATTTTTAGAAACCGACAACGAACTTACAGATTTCAATTCATCGTGGAAAGGCGCAAAACCCGAAATTTTGATAACGCCTAAACGCGAAATTATGGAACATTACGGACTTATGGGAAATATTTCATCGTCGATTTCCGGACAAATTGTCGGCGGAATTTTACGCTATAACGTTACGGGTGAAGAAACGGCAAAATACAGTGAAGAAGGTGAAGAATATCCGATTCGTGTCCGTTTGGACGAAAATTCCCGAAAAGATATTCGCGACATTGCGACTATGAACATTATGACTCCCAAAGGAATGGTTCCGCTTGAAGTTATTGCAAACGTAGAATATGCGGCAAGCGTTTCACAAATCACCCGTATCAATAAACAAAAAATGTTGAACGTTACGGCAAACGCGGTTTCAAGAGACATCGCAATGGGAACGAAGACGCCGCAAGTTCTTAAAATGCTTGCAGAAAAAGCGCCGCTACCGGAAGAATATACCTATAAAACCGCAGGGAATCAGGATTTTGTCGATGAAACGATGGGGCAACTTGCCATTGCGGCGGCTTTGGCGGTAGCGTTGACGCTTATGCTGCTTATCGCGCTTTTGGAATCAATTCCGATGGGAATAGTGATTTTTATGACTTTACCGCTCGGTTTAATCGGAGTTATTTGGGCGCTTTTCATCACACACAGTACGCTTTCGATGATTTCGATGCTGTCCGTAATCATGCTGATAGGCGTCGTGGTAAATAACGCTATTTTGATGATAGATTACGCTCGGCAGCTTAGAAATGAAAACCATATTTCACCTCACGATGCGATAGTCAAAGCAGCCGGAACAAAACTCAAAGCGATATTAATGTCCAACATCGCAATAGTGGTTTCTATGATCCCAATGGCGCTGGGATTGGGTGCGGGCGGAACTTTCAGAGCGCCGTTTGCGATAACCGCTATCGGCGGCGTTATAATTTCTACAATGCTTACGTTTTTTGTAATTCCAGTACTTTACGTATGGACAGCTCCAAAACACGAAGACGAAGTATTGTAAAAAAGGAAATCTTTTCAGGGCGTATAAAATACGCCCTGATTTTGAAAAACAAATTTGAAAGGAATTTATTTTAATATGGAAGAAAAAAAAGAGGTAAGAATCTCAAAAATAAGGGATAGCAAAAGCGAATTTATTCTGAACGCGGCGTTAACGGTATTTTCAAGAAAAGGAATATATGATACAAATCTTGAAGATATAGCCGTTGAAGCAGGTTTTTCAAAAGCCGCTCTATATAACTACTATCAGAATAAAGAATCAATTATTTATAATTTATATATTCGCGAAATTAACAATTTTATTGATAAATTACAAAATTCGATCGAATATTCGATTAACGAAATGCAGTCGTTTGAAGAAAACATTCGCAGATACTCGTTTTTGGCTTTTAAAACATTCCAGCGGCATTTTAATTTTACCATGTCTATGAATTTGCTTGAAGTATTTGAAAGCCAAAGAAAAAATAAACATACCTATTTAATTTGCCAAAGAGACAAATACTACGAACAAGGACTTAGTAAAATTATTCTGTGGGCGAAAGAAAAAGATGAAATTACGTCTTCATTCCCCAATATTTCGCTTTGCAGGGTGATTGATTCAATAATCACAGCCGTCATGCTCGGATGGATAAAAGATGAGAAAATAGGCTATATAGAAAAAGCGGTTGAAGATTTAATTTCTTTACTTGTTAACGGAGTTAAAAAGTTATAATCCATATAAAAACTCTTCTGTAACAATTTTGATGCCAAATCCTTTTGCTTTGTTTAACTTGCTTCCCGCGTTTTCACCGGCAACGACCAAAGACGTCTTTTTGCTGACGGAATTTGCGATTTTTGCGCCGTGTTTTTCAAGAATTTGCACCGCTTCTTCGCGACTAATACTCAAAGTTCCGGTTAGAACAATAGTTTTACCTTCCAATTTTCCGGTATTTTCGTCCGTCGCTTCGCAAAGTAAAACACCGTATTGCGCAAACCTTTCAAACAATTTTCTATTTTCCGCGTCTGCAAAATAGTTCTCAACCGATTTAGCTATTTCTTTTCCTATGGAATCTATTTTAAGAAAATCATCAATTTTTGCGTCTATCAGGTTTTCATAATTTTTGAATTCTCGCGCTATAAGTTTCGCCGTCTGACTGCCTACAAGTGCGATTCCTACCGCTGAAATTACTTTTGAAAGCCCTGCTGTTTTTGAATTTTGAACCGCCGAAAACAAATTATCCGCCGATTTTTCTTTTACCCCGTCCAATTTCAGAAAATCGTCTTTAGAAAGCGCAAATATGGACGCGAAATCCGAAACTAAATTTTTATCCACCAATTGTTTGATAACGGACGGTCCTATTCCATCGACGTTCATCGCATTTTTCGAGACAAACCACTCTAACGCCGCAGATTTAACGGCGCTGCATTCCTTATTTGAACAGCGAATCGCGACTTCGTCGTCAATTTTTACTACATCGTTTTTACATGCCGGACAAACATTCGGCGTTTCAAAAATTGTTCCGGTTTTGCTCACGGTCTCAATGATTTTCGGAATAATTTCACCGCTTTTCTCGACTTTCACAACCGCGCCGACGTCAATTTCAAGACGCGATATTTCATCAAAATTATGCAAAGTCGCATTGCTTACTTTCGTTCCGGAAAGTTCCACAGGTTCAAACCGTGCGACCGGAGTTATAATTCCTGTCCGCCCAACCTGCAAGTCTATCGCCAAAATTTTTGTCTGCGCTTGTTCCGGCTCGTATTTGAACGCTATCGCCCACTTCGGCGATTTAACGGTCGCACCTACTTTTTCGTAAAAATACAATTCGTTCAACTTAAATACTATTCCGTCAATCGGATAAGACAAGTCTTTTCGTTTTTCTCTATAAAAATTTATAAAATTAATGATTTCGTCAAAATTTTTCAGTGCGCCGCTATGCTCTACAACAGGAAATCCAAGTTCATTAAGTTTTTGCAAATGTTCAATATGCGTATTGAATCCGAAATTTGCAACCAGGTAATACGCAAGAAACGAGATTTTGCGTTTGGCTACTTCTTTTGGAGAAAGCGATTTTATAGTTCCGGCGGTTGTGTTTCGCGGATTTGCAAACGGTTCTTTACCGTCCTCTTCCGCTTGTTTGTTTAACGTTTCAAAATCGTTAAATTTCATGTATAATTCGCCGCGAACCTCAAAATCATCGACCGTTTTCACTTCAAGCGGAATACTTTTTATAGTTCTTACGTTTGCGGTAATATCGTCTCCGCGCTCGCCGTTTCCCCGCGTAACCGCTTTTGTAAATTTCCCGTTTTCATAAATTAACGAACACGAAACTCCGTCTATTTTCATTTCTCCGCAAACTGAAATTTCTTTCGTTCGGCAAGATTCGTAAAGATTATTTATCCACCGGCTCACATCGTTTTCATCGTAAGAATTATCAA
Organism: Chitinispirillales bacterium; assembly: GCA_031254455.1. NCBI lineage: Bacteria > Pseudomonadati > Fibrobacterota > Chitinispirillia > Chitinispirillales > Chitinispirillales bacterium. The sequence goes on from JAIRUI010000123.1 coordinate 31,126, forward strand.
TGCTCATCATGGGAATTTTATGTTCAATTTTTGCAAAACGGCTCGTCAAATCGTTTCCGACACGCGTACTCGGAGAATTCTCACTTTTAAAAATTGGGAATTTTTCTTCCAAATCAAGCATTTCTTTGTAAAGCAAATCGTAATCGCGATCGGAAATAAGCGATACTCCCCTGCCGTAATACGCCGAATCATACTTGTTAATTTTTTTGTAAAGTTCGTTTAATTTTTCCTGCGACAATTTTATTCCTTTTTATTCTTTGAAAATCTTTGCCGGATTTAATCTACGAAAGATTTTGTCAAAAATCGCTACCGCGACAAAGCCGAAAATTCCTCCGAAGACTGCAAAAACAATTGACAAAACACTCTGCAAAGAAATACCTAACGCAGTTGAAACATAATAAAAAACCGCCGAAAACAGAAGCGGAGTCAAAAATACGATAGCGGCGGCAACTCCGTCGTTTATCTGTAAACATTCAATTTTCACAATATCATTTACTGTTATTTCGTCGCAAAAATTGCTTTTTGGATAATCTCTTTCTATCTTTGGAGAATGCGACTTGCAAACGTTGCAACCTTTTACTTCACAAGATTGCGGCAATTCGTTTGAAAACAATTCTATTTTTATTTTGTCTCTATTTACTTGCAAAATTTTTCCGGCTCTTGATGAAATTCTCTGCATAGTTTTCCTTTTTTTGCAAAATAATATTTTCATAAAACACTAGGGCGAATATTTTTATCCGTCCTAGTGTTTTATGAAAATACCAAAACTTATTTACTTTTTGGTTCTTGCGTCAATTTAAGATTATCAATAAGCGTCTTGCTTGAAACGCCTATTTCCGACGGCTCAAAACTGAATTCTTGCACGTTACCCAAATCAAGTTTGCCGTTTACCGTCGCATCCGCAGCCGACTGATACGGTGATTTTTTAAACTTTCTGAAAGGAACTACTACATTATTCCAGCCGCGTTTTAGAGTAACCATAGCCGTCCACTCTTCTTTAAATTCATCGGTGATTTTCAACCCCAATCTTTCAACGTCGCGGTTTGAAAACGCATCAAACGAAATTGCCGAATGTTTAGACCAATCGCAAACGTTTTTAGGTAAATTCCTTCGTGCAAGTCCGTAACTCGCCATAACCCAATCGTTAACCGACCAATCCAAGAAAAGATGCCATCTGCCGTATTTATCGCGTAATTCGCGATCGTTCTGGCTCACGATTTTAACCTCAAGCGCAGATTCTTCTCCGCTTATAGCCATCCACTCTTCCGCAACGGCGTTTTCAAAGTCATTAATAATTAAATCTGGAGCATTCGACTTAAAATTGTCCCAATAAACGTCCGGATCTATGTATCCGGGAACTTTGTCTATCAGCGCAATTCTTGAGAAAAACACTTTTATCGGATCTTCAACGGCAATACGATTGACATATTTGTCGGTCGTTATCGACATTCCGATAATTTTACTCCAATCAATAATCCCGTGCTTTGTACCGTTTGTATTTTCATCCCAGTATTCCCCATCGTCTGAAAACTCCTTGAGCGGAATCATAAAATAATTCCAATTAGTGTCAAGTTTTCCGAAATCGTTCATCAGAACGCTCGTTCCTACGTTTTTTCCATCGCCCTTATTATCCGTTAATCCTAAAAAAACCTGTATTACGCCGGGAACGGATTTCGCCCAAAAACCGATACCGCCGTTATTATTGCGCGGTAAAGACATATCGGTATTTTTTCCCCAATTAAAATCAACGCCGGAATAATCGGCGTTATCAAGGTAAACGGCCATAACGTGAGGATTTCCTGCAGGATCCGTAGTGTTTTGTTGAGCAAACGCAGTCCTTCCGCCATAAACTTCACCCTTCATAGGATCTTTGAAATCTTTTTCATAAATAACGGTTATTTCTTTAACGTCAGCGCCCGGTTTTACCGGAGCCGGTTCTATCGTCTCCACTACTTCGTCCCAGTACGGCTCCCAAAGATTCTTAGGCTCTGGATAACGATTCTTAACAATATAAACATTGTCAAGCCAAATTTTAAATTTTTTATTCGCACCTCGGTCGGTTACTACAAGCAACTCTTTGACACAGTCCCACTTAAAATTACTTTTAATAGTGGTTTGCAAACGTTCGTCCCAATATCCGCCGCGCCTGCCGAAATCCGCCAAAGGAATCGACATCTGAGTCCAATACGGCTTAACTCCGCCGTATTTATCGAAATCTAATAAAATTTCGGTTTTAACGCCATCTACCATTTCGTTATCGGCAAGACCTATAAATCCCTTTTCGCCGCCGGTCGCACCCTTAACCCAAAACTCCAAAGCACCCGTCGGAAAAACGTCCCTCAAGTCGTATTCCGTGCCGTAAAGTACAATGGCGCCGCCAGAATAATCCGCCGGATCAAGTTCAAAACACACCGCTACGTCGCCGTCATGACCGGATTCTTCCGGAATGAAAACGCGTGTATTGCCGCCATAAACGTACTCGTACCCGCCCGCTACAAAATTTTCCTCAAAGAAAATGAATTTATTTGTATCGGCTGTTTGAGCCTCAATCAAATTTATTTTTGCTTTTCTCGCTTCGACAACCTCAGGCAACGGTTCAAGTTTTGCAAAGCCCAGCGTAACCGCGCCAAAAAGCCCTAAAGTGAAGAAAACATTTATTCTGTTTTTTGCCATTCTGACTCCCGTTTTAGAATTTCACGCTCAAATTCAAATCAAGACGAAGCGATTTATAGTTGTTTTTGCCTTTGTCTTCCGAATTTTCGAAACTTACCTGTCCGATTGTCGCATTCAAGACTCCGCCTTCGGTGACAGTATATTCAAATCCGGCCGCCCATTGCGATTGATCCGTAGTCACAGTCTTTTTACTACTTTTATTAAATGTTTCACCGCTTATAAATTGATAACCGCCCATAACAGCCGCTCTTTTCCAGAATTTCCAGTACAAACCGCCGTTAATAAATGAAATATCGTTCGTATTTCCGGACTGCCCGCGATAATTGTCAACAGACGTATGTTTGAAACTTCCGGAAAGAATAAACGGATAAGCCCACCAATTGCCGAATTTCGCCACATCAAACGACGCTCCGCCGACAAATTCCATGAAATCTTGAGCCTCTTTAGTCTTTTCTAAAAAGATAGTATCTCTTTGCAATTCGCTGAGAATTTTCAAATCGCCGCCAAGCAAAATCGCCTTATTAACAAAATCCAATTTCAAACCGCCGACAAATCCGCTTCTGTTCGGCGTCGCGTCACCCAAAGGCATCGCTCCGCTGATATTTTCCTCAATCATGCCGTTTTCGTATGCGTCGTGAATTTCTTCCCAAGTAAGCGTCCCACGCGTCCAAGCCGATTTCTTTATCGGTTGTTTTATCCCTGCGCCGTCCACCAATAATTCTCCTTCCGCCGGAGTATAACTGAAAACGCTCGTGTATAACGCGTCAAAAATATTAAACGATTGCGTCATACTATTGAGAATATTGCGGTTATACAGAGACGGGCTTTGCGCTAACTCGTTACGAAAGTTTTGTTGATTAAGAATAAAACCCGCGTCAAGTTTTAATCCGTTTTTCCCAAACTTAAAGTCCCCGTCTAAACCGCCGTTAAACGCGAACCCAAAATCCGTCTTATCTACATCGCCCTTTTTATTTTTAGAATTATAAGCGTATGTCCTATAATTTGAACCGGCAAATTCACCGCCCAAACCGAAATTTACTTTATCCGAATCAATAGCCGAAAATAATCCGCTTCCCAATCTCAAACGTCCGGAAAAAACTATGTCGTCGTTCGCATTATTCCATGTATTTGGGTCGCTTTCTTTAGAAGTGCGTTTAGCGTCGCCGATATACAAAAAGGTTCCGCCAAGCAACGTTCCTGGAACAAATTTCATATCGGCGTTAAAAGCGAAAGCGTATCTGTCCATACTTAAGCCATACCCGTCAACCCCCAGCGGAGTCGTAACATCATCACCTATTTCTTTTCCAACCTGACGAAGACGAACGGCAAAACCGCCGATTTTCAACTCTTGCAATCCCGGAGCGACTTTCGCGCCGAAATTAAAATTCGCGCCCTGCATAATTCTATTGTTATCGCCTAAAAATTCTTCACCCATTGCGATGTCTCTTTGGCGGGCAAAAACCGTCGGCTCAAACATAATTTCCGGCTGCGGCGTCCAAAGCGTATATTTTGAATATTTTTGTGTGAAATCGCCGATATTGTAAGTGAAAAAATCTTTCGCGTTTCCGTCAATGCTAATCCAACGAAGAGTGAGCGGATTCGCCATACTTCCAAACATGTTGCGCCAATCCTCATACATGCGAACAATCGCCGTTGCGCCTATCACGTCAAGAGGACGAGCGTTAACGCTCAAATCAAGGCCGGTATAAAGAATGTCTTCTGTGGTTTTTGCGGTCATATCCTTAACAAGGTTTCCGTCTATTTTTGAACTCAACGCTCTGGAATAAAAATTCCCGCCGAAATAAATCCCGGATTTCGCATAAAGCGGTTTTAATTGCGCTTCAAGCGAATCAAGGCGTTGCGAATCATTTCCTTTAATAGGTTCAATATCGGCCAAAACAGCCGCCGACAATCCGCAAACCAACAAAATACCATTAACTAAATTTACTCTTCTCATATTTTTTTAATCTCCTCTATTAGAAAAACGCTTTTAATTCAAGTGAAACGACGTTACCTGTAAAATTATTAAACGGCATATTCACATCGTTGTGTTTTAGCCATTTGTAACGTCCGTGCATAGACACTCTTTTCATCATATCCCAGTCAAACCCTATACCCAAAGCCAAATCGTTGATTTCAAGACGGCTTTGCTTAATTCCCGTAAGAGTATAAGACTCTGCGACTGCGCCTGCGCCCTCGCCTACGTTCAAAAGCCCGTATTGCGAACTGCTTCCGTTATCGTATTCATATTCGCCCGTCCAAGTTTTTCCGCTCAGCCATTTCTCAAAACCTACCAAAGACGTAATGTAAAATTTTTTAGTTATTCCGATCGTAGGTTCGCTCCTTAAATAATGCGATACAAGTAACGTTTTGTCGTCTTTGTCGTCTTTGGACGTAAACGCGATCGGCATAATACCGTTTCGCGTAACTCCGTTTACTTCATAATAAAGCGACAAAATCAAACTGTTTTTGTAGCCGATGTACTTTGCGATATTCAAAGCCCAGTCAACATTGAAATCAAAACTTTTCTTTATCGATACGGGAACAAATCCCGAGTTGCTTACAAGCGAAACATTTTTCGTTTTTACAACATTGCCGTCTTCGTCACTAATAACGAGATCCGCACGCCCATCGGCAGTAACGGTATTTTCGTCTATTTTGTAATAATTATTCCCGTCTTTATCGCTGACTCTTATACCGTTACCCGTATTCGCCGCATTTATTCTTCCGACAGCATCTATAAATTTGCCGTGTTCATACGATAATTCGCCGCTTGATTCGGAACCGGAATGCCAAATATTTCTCAAATCTCTATATGTCCCGACAACCGTACTGCCGGAAAAATAATTAAAGATTACTTGTTCCGCAGATTCAAAAGGAACGACAATTTCACTCACGGCGTCAAAATCGGAACGCATACCGCCTTTATGAGGAGCGTTGTCCGCCGTATAGCTCTGATCGCCGAAACGATTTTGCGTATGCTTCGCCAAAGATCCGACATTATCCACTCCGCCTTGGTGATTCATAAAATCATATCCTTCCGTAATCGTTCCCAGCCCCCATTTGCTGTACCAATGATTAAGCGTCGAATGCAGAGTTGCGCCGTTTAAGCGGTACGGTAAAACCAGAATGTCCCGCGCTTCCTTGTTTTGCGAGTTCAACTGGTAACCGAATTTCAAGTGTCCGTGCCAAGACGGAGTTTTCGGAACAAGAGTAAGTTTCAGAGAACGCAGATTTTTGGAATATTCCGCCGCTTCCATATTTTGAAAAGCCTGCGTTCCGACCATATTCGAACCGAACGCCCAAAACGCGTCGGTATTGTTTACCATAGAATAAGGCGAATAAAAATTATCACCCGCTAAAAGCATTTCTATGCTTCCCTGAATTCGCGCCCAATTATAAGTCATATTTCCATAAGCGGCAAAATCAGGCGAACTCGTTTCTTTTCTTTTACTCAAAATTCTTCCCGGATTACACGACGTACCGCTTGAACCGTATTCACCATCTTCAGCGTCATAAATGTCATCCGCAGGATTATCGCTATAGTCGTACGATTTCGGGTCGATTTTTATAAATTGAGTGTCAATCCACGACATTCCCAAATCCAATCCGAAACTGAAATTTTTGCCTATGCTTCCTTTAGTGTCAATCGTAAGAATCCGCGGCGCGACTAAAAACCCTTCCCCGAGCGATTCGACTTTCGCATCTTTTCCCCATCCGGCTATCTTATCTAACCTGTCTTTAGAAAGGATAACGTCTCTTTCGTTTGTCGCCGTGTTTATCCATTCCGAACCGTAACGCCCGATATTAAACTTTTGGTTAAACAGATTTCCATAATTATAACCGGCGTAAATAATATCGTCGTTAACGTGAACATATCCGTTATTGACGCCTATAGTAATATCATGATTTTCAAGACGTTTACTCAAACGATAAAAAACGAATTTGCGGTAAGAATCTCCGATTCCGCTTTCTACAATCGAACCTTCGTCGCCCGCATAACCCAAATCCACCGCCATATCCATGTGATAACGATGCGTCATATCGTAAGGATTTCCTATGCCGAAAAGAAAAAATCCGCGAAGCCCCCAAGGCAAATCGATAACCGAAAAATCAATGCCCTGAAACGCTCTTTTATTCCAAACGCCGCGTCCGACTTGTTCCAAATTTGTTATTTTGTTACTGTAGTAATTTCCAACCGGTTCTTCTTCTTCGTAAGGCAAATATTCCCATGCAAACATTTTCGGAGACGCGCTCCAAATAGAAAGCGGGGACGCTTCCATCCAATTCATACTGCCAAGTTTAAGCATAAAACTCGCCGGACGCGTACGTATTGCAATTCCGGCGCACATATCTTCATAAACAGACAGCCCTCGTCCGGCGCTTCCGCTACTGTGGTGCTGAACGTCATAATACCAACTACCGTCATAATCCAAACCTTCCGGTTCCAAAAACTGATGCGGATTATACGCTGAAAACATCGCATTTAGCCCAAAAGTCGTCCACAAAGTAGTACTTCTTCCGGGTGAAGCGACAATTCCTACTCGCACAAGCGGATTATCTCCATTCAACATTACTCCTTGCCGAGTAAGGTACAAATATGAAGAATCCTTCAACCGACCGTAATTGTGGAATTGGGAACGAAGCTGTATCTGTCCGTCGAAAGTAACCGGCGCAGACGCCCCATTCCTCATCGTCGAAGCGACTTTGGCTTCAAGAAACGGCAATTGTCTTTCAAGTGAATCTATCCTAGCGCTATCGGTTTCGTGCGCCAACACCATCATATCCACCGAACAAAATGCGGCGGAACACAACAAAAGCAAAAATCCGATTCCGGCAGAAATACATTTAATCCGCTTTCTCAAAAAACCTCCCTGTTGAGTGTTTTCATCCCATGCCAAATACAAATATATTTTCTTTTCAACGTATTGTGCGATATTATTTTATTTTTTTGATAAATCTTATAAAATATATTACCGCTATACCGCCGTTTCACGACTCTCACGCATTATTAATACGGGCGTCCACAGACGGAAGCATATTGTTGAAAACTCGTTATTTTTGATTTTTTTCAAAAAACCCGTTTCCCTCCGATTTTGTTTTTTATTTATGTATATTCATAATCAGTACAGGGATTATTGGAAGAAAATCCAAATTACGTATCAATTACCGATATCCGCAGGATATTCAAAATAAACGACGAAGGATGGGCGGAAATAAACGGAGTGTCAGTGTTTGAGCAGTTGAAGGGAATGCGGGATTAAGCTGATTACGGCGCACCGGGCAAGGCGTTTTTGCCGTCAATGTAAATAAAGTTGAGCGATGGGCGGCAAAATATACTATTTTATCGGCGGTGATTATGAATTTCAGGTGAAAATCATGAAAAAGTATTTTTTTATATTATTTTTTTTCCTTTCTTTATATTTATGCGCTTGTAACAAAACAAAACAAGACAAAGTTATCGAAAAAGAACCGTTCCCCGTCAACGCCGTTATAGTTAAAAACATTTTGATCCAGAAGGACATTGCCGCATCCGTATTACTGCAAGGAATCAAAAAAACTACGATTGTTTCACAAGCCGCCGGAACAATATCGTCGGTAACGGCAAAATTGGGAGACACCGTCCATTACGGTAATATTTTGATTGAAACGGAAAATTCGATTCAAACGGCTAATCTTAAACAAGCGGCAGGCGCTGTGGAAGAATCGGAATTAAATTTTTCCGCAAGTCAGCGACTGTTTAATTCCAACAGCATTTCCAAAGCGGAATATATCAGAAGTAAAAATAATCTTTTAGCGGCGCAAACCGTTTTGGCTTCGGCGCAAAAATCGTTTAAAGATACGAAAATTACGGCTCCGTTTGACGGGATTATAACAAATATTAACGACATAGTTCAGACCGGCAATACTATTTCGATAGGACAGCCGCTTTTATCCATAGCGGATATAAGCAAACTCAAAGCAAACATATCGCTTGGCGAGAAAGAAATAGGACAAATCAAAAAAGGCGCTGCGGCATTCGTTAAAATTCCGTCGATAAACGCCGAACTCAAGGGAATTATTTCTGCGGTACCTGCGGGCAGCGACCCTAGCACCGGAGCGTTTACAGCCGAGGTCGTTTTTGAAAATCCTCAATATTTTGTAAAAGACGGAATGTCGGGAATTGTTTCGGCGGAAATCGGTTCTCCGCTTAAATGTATCGCGATTCCGGCTACGGCGGCGCTCAATAATCGTTCGGTTTTTATCGTAAGAAACGGTAAAGCGTTTAACGCTGCGATCGAATACGAACATATTTCGCAAGGTAGAATTTTAATAAAAAAAGGAGTGTCTCAAAACGACACGGTTATTGTTTCCGGAATTACACAGATTTCTCAAAACGACACGTTAAGTATAAACATTATCGAGTAAACACAATATTTTCATTTTTTATAACAAACGAATTTTCCTGTCGAAAGATACGGCGATAAATTATTTTATCGGGGAATTTAGTAATTTATAAGAAAATAAGAAAAACGTAAAATGAGCGAAAAAAAAGAACCGTCGCTTGAAGACAGCGTAAAAACTCTCAAAGATATTATTTCGCAAATAGAAGACGACGATATTCATCTTGATAAAGCGATTACTCTGTTTTCTACAGGTATTGACGCCGTCGCCAATTGCAGAAAAATTATTGAAGACGCGAACGGGAAAATAACAGAATTGAAAAAAGGTAAAAACGGAAAATTAATAGAAGAAATATTAGATTTGTAAAAAAAAAGGAGCTATTTATGAGAGAAATTAAAGAATATCTTGAAAAATGTTGCGAGGCTGTCGAAGATACGCTTGACGAAATTCTTCCCAAAGAAACCGAATATCCGCAGACAATACATAAACTTATGAGATACAGTACTTTTGCAGGCGGAAAACGTATTCGCCCCGTTCTTGTTTTCGCGGCAAACGAGGCGTGCGGCGGACAATTTGCAAATAAAGACGTGCGTTTGGCCGGATGCGCTGTCGAAATGCTTCACACGTTTTCACTGATTCACGATGATTTACCGTGCATGGACGACGACGATTTACGCAGAGGCAGACCGACCGCTCATAAAGTATTCGGCGAAGGAATCGCTGTTTTGGGAGGCGACGCTTTGGCTATTTTTGCATACGAAATTATGGCAAGAACCGGAAATATAAAAATTATTGAAGAAATTTCAAAAGCGCTCGGCACTAACGGAATGATCGGCGGACAAATTGTCGATATCGAATCCGAAGGCAAAAAAGTCGATCTCAAAACCATTGAATATATTCATAACAATAAAACTGCGGCTCTTTTATGCGCGTCGGTAATAATAGGAGCGTCGCTCGCAAATGCCGATTCTAGAACTCTTGCGGCGTTATCCGAATACGGAAACGCGGTCGGCTTGGCGTTTCAAGTCATTGACGACATATTAGATATCACTTCAACCACCCAGGAATTAGGGAAAGAAGTCGGAAGCGACGTTGAAAACGAGAAAGCGACCTATCCGTCAATCATCGGGCTTGAAAAATCTAAAGAATACGCAAAAGAACTTACCGCAAAAGCAAAAAAATCAATTGCGTTTCTCGGCGAAAAAGCGGATATGCTTAATAAAATCGCCGATTATTTAGAGAGCAGGATAAACTAAAAAACGTTTTCAAGAGACTTTTTCAAAAAGAGTATCTTGTTATCTCAGAAATTTTTTTGCGAAATAATTTCTGAGAAAGCGATAATTTATCTTTATTTCTCAGACTTTTGTCAAAATATATCGGCAAATCTTGTAATATTGCGATTGTGACCGCGTCTTTGACCGTCATTTCCACCTCGAATTGTACGCCGGTTATTTCAAGTTTAGCCATAATCGTTTCGGGCGCTTGGTTTTTGCCGACAAACAACATTATGAATTCGCCGTCAATTTGCGAAATAATATCCATAATACCGAAATACGGCATATCGCCGTCTTCTCTTTTAACGTCAAGAGTCACCCATAAATCAAAGCCGACAGCGCTTGGAACGTACAATTCCATAGTTTCGCTGCATTCTAAATTACTGAAAACAAGTACGCTGAGTTCACTTTCACTGTTCCATCTAACGTCTTCTAAATACATTTTTAACATTGTCATACGCCCTTCGTAAAATCAAAAATACTTAAAAAACATAAAAAGATGATCCAATTATGCTTTTTCTATTGTAAAAATACTATTTTCCACGAGTTTATATCGTTTTTTGCATTCGTAGCTCAGTTGGATAGAGCGTCGGCCTCCGAAGCCGAAGGTCGCAGGTTCGACTCCTGTCGAATGCGATCGTAAAAAATGATAATTTTTTATTGCGGAGTCATTACGAATGCATATTTTTGCGAGATATATAGAAGATAGATGGCATATTCCATTTGATGCCGCTTTATCGCTTTGCTCTCACCATGAAAGAGGGTATTCTATATATTTTATGTCGGAATATGTGCCTAACGTCTCAATTTGCGGAATTGAAACCGTTTGTGAAATTTACAAATTTTTAGATCTGCAAAAAAAACTCGAATCGTTAAAAACTCAGGCAAGGAAAATTCTTAAAAGCGCCGAAAAATACAACGACGGCATGGAAGATAACATATCGTTAAGTATTTCCAAAACGGAGATTGACGATATTGTCGCGTCGTTCAAAATAAATTCTCAATCCAAAGGCAGAACGGCGATTGTTAACGGACTTCTGCCTCTTGCGAATTTATTTTATGATAATTATTGCGGAGACATAGAAAAAGAAGCCGAAAAGTATTTGTCTTCTGAAAAAAATCTTAACACGATTGACGATGTTATTGACGGAGCCGCCGCTATTTTAACCGACCGTTTCGGATTTGACGAAAATGCGAGAATTTCTGTAAGGGATTTAACCGCCAAAGACGGAAATATAGAAATTTCGGTCAAAAAAAAGACCGCTAAATACGATAAATTCATCGGGATACACAATTTGAGCGATATAAACGACGACGATATTTTATTTTTAATGGACGCCGAAAAAAACAAAAACATTAAATTTAGCGTAATCGCTCCGTTTTTAAGCATTCTTGAACTTTTAAGACACAATTTCTTAACCTGTGAAAATTCAAGCGCCGAACCAATAATAAACCGTGCGATTTCGGACGCTTGCAACAAATTTTTAGTTCCGATGGCGCAAAATTCAATCAAAGAAGAAATTTTTGAAGGCGCAGTCGAGAGGGTGTCAAGAACTGTTTCGTCGCAGCTTTATAACGTGTTAAAGCAAAGGAATAAAGGAACAAAAAAGAATATCCTTATAATTTCACAAAATTTACAGGAATTAATAAACATAATAGTCGTCGATAACGAAGGAACTCTGCTTCGCGCCTCGGCGGAATCTGTGCGGCAATACGGGAAACCGTTTAGTTCCGGAAAAATAAGAAGCGCATTTGAACAGTGGAGCGCAGACGAGTTTATTCTTGTAGAAGACGACAAATGCGGCGAATTTATGAACTCGGTCGTAGAAACTACAATAACTGCACTTGCCTCAAAACCTAAGATAACAAGGATTTCGTCAAATAAAAAAATCTCGGAAATACTCAAAACCGATTTTGTAAAATCACAAGTGAAAAATTTTGATAAAACAATTCAGAACGTTTATGCTTACGGAATTTGTGCAATCGCTCCCCTTGCGCTTATAAGCGAACCGGAGTGTTTAAGCGTCTTATTAGGAAATCATGCGGTGCAATATTTGCCTAAAGAAGAAATAAAAGAAATAACCGACCGGAATTTATTGCTTTTACAATTAAAACAAGGCATAGAAATAGGTTCAAAAAAAGATCGCCTGCTTCTTAATCTCGGCATTTCTCAAGAAACTCTTGAAATTATGCGTACAAAAAAAACAGACGGAATACTTAAATCTAAAAAAAGCATCGCCGATATCGACGGAATGAACGAAGCGGCTTTCAATAACGTTTCAGGGTTTGTAATATTCCCCAACGCCGGAAACTTATACGACAAATCTTTAATACACCCGCAAATGTATCATATTGTCGATGCGGTGTGTAATATTCTAAAATGCTCGCTTGAAAATATTATCGGCAACAAAAATATAATAAACGGTTATAAAGACGAGAATCCGGTAAACGAGTTTTTTATTAAAAGAAAAATAGCAAACCAGCTAAAAATTGCGGCGAGATATTTGCCGGTTTCCGTAAAACATCGCAAACGCGTCGCCTGGTCGGATATTATTCCAGGAACATTTACGCAGGGAACGGTACGCAACGTTACCGACTTCGGCATTTTTGTGGACATAAACGCTTTCACGGACGGATTGGTGCATATATCCGAAATTCCCGAATACTTGTCCGAAACATTTAAGCCCGGCGCTAAAATCCGCGTAAAAATCCTCGACGTGGACGACAAAAAACGCAGAATCGCTTTATCATTGAAACATCCGAAAACCGAAATTCCGGATTTGACGGAATTCTTTAACGAAGATTTGTAGAATTTAAATGAAAATTTAATAAAATTGGGGGTTTCAATGGGAAAATATATCGGTGAATTCGCTTTGTTTTTTAAAGAAGGGGGCGAATTTATGTGGATAATCTCGGCAGTGTTCGGCTTTGCCGTAGCTATAGTGATAGAACGATTGATTTTTATGTACGTAACTTGCGCAAATACTTCGGCAAAAGCGGCATTAGAAGCCGCAAAAGCGCTGGAAGCAGACGATAAAAAAGAGATTGAAAAATTATGCAAAAGAAACGACCCGCTTTCAATTCTGCTTAATAATGCAATAAATAAATTCAAAAAAGGCGTTTCAATCAACGAAATCCGCAATACCGTAGAAGAAGATGCGATTTTACAAATTCCGCGAATTTACTCTCGACTTAATTATTTGGCGCTGGTAGCAAACGCCGTAACGCTTTTAGGACTTTTAGGAACGATACAAGGGCTTCAAATGTCGTTTTCATCGCTTGCTTCTCTTGAAGCGGCTGAAAAAGCGACGGCGCTGTCAAAAGGGATTTCCGTAGCCATGAACACTACGGCGTTAGGACTTGTCACGGCGATTCCATGCATGTTTGCTTTTACTTTTTTATCGAATAAAAAGCAAAATTTAATAAACAGCATTGACGACGCAATGGCTCGTTTTCTAAACTTTTTGGAAAAACCAAAATGAAAAAAAGACACGTCTGGGGACAAAATTCCAAAATAGAAGCAAATATAGATATTGACGTAAAACCCGTAATGAATATGTTTGTAATTCTAATCCCGTTTTTAGTTTCCATGGCGGTTTTCAGCCATATCGCCATTCATCAATTTTACCTTCCGCCAGACGCCGCAAATTCAGACAAAACCGGAAAAGTAGAATTGAAATCGACCGTCGTAATCGACACAAATTATTTATTGGTAACGGTAGGAAGCGATATGATTGATTCTTTACCTATTGTAGATTTCGACAAGGAACGTTTAATAAATTCGCTTATAAACGCAAAAGAAATCAGCAACGATAAAGAAAAGGCGGTCGTTTCGGTAAAAGACGCGGTTACATTTGACTGGGTAGTGAAAATCATGGACATTTGCAAAGAAAGCGGATTTCTACAAACAGGATTATCGTCCGCGCCTAATTCGGCCGACATCGCAGGAAAAATATGAAAAGAAAATCGTTTACAGGAAATTCTTTAGTCGATACGGACGACACGATATCGCCGCAAATAACTTCGCTTATCGACGCAATGACGATTTTACTTGTATTTTTGATTCAAAATTTTTCAACGGAAGGGAATTTAATAACTACGCAAAAAGATATTGTGCTTCCATATTCCGAAGTTAAAACCACGCCGTTGCCCGCATACACGGTACAAATTACTTCGAACGAAGTCCGTGTTCAAGGCGTTAGCGTCGTAAAAAACGAAAATTTTGAAAACAGAGACGATTTGATTATTCCTGAATTGTTTGAAAAACTGTCAAAAAACGAACCCGACAAACGAATTATTATCGAAGCGGACAAAAATTTGCCGTTCAACATAATAAAAAGAGTGTGTTTTTCTTGCAGCGCCGCAGGTTTTGAGAACTTTGAAATTTTGGTGGACAAGGATTTGTGATGAACAAAATTGCGCCGGAAGAATATTTTTCAGAGCAAAAAAGCAACGATTCTCAAAACTTTATTATTTCGTTTATCGTAGTGATTCTAATGTTTTGCGGTGGATTTTATTATCTTTCAAAAATTGAGATTATGCCTAAACCCGTTCATGAAAAAATTACAACGCTTAAAACAACTTTTTCCATAAATCAGGAAAAGAAAAAAGAAACGCCCAAACCGATTGATTTGGGAGAAAAACCCAAAATTACAAAAATTCAAGAATTTCCCAAAGAAGTATCGGAAGTTAAGCCGGAAAATCGCGAGATAAAAAAGGTCTATGGACTTCAAAAAGTTTATTCTACGAGATTGGGAACCGGCGGATCGATGGCGAACGCGGTTGTCGGAAAATTCGGGAATGCCATAAATAAAGATTTCGACACTATAACCGCTTCACAAACGGACATTATGGCAAAAGAAGCGGTTTCGCCGGCGAGCGTAACACATGCGCCTTCGTTCAAAAAACGCGTGAAACCGGAAATAAGCGAAGAAATTCGCAAAAGCGGCGTAAGCGGAACGATCAAAGTTAAAGTACTCATAGACATAGACGGAAAAGTAAAAAAAGCGGTAGCCGAAAACGATTTGGGGTTCGGAACTCTTAAATCGGCTATAGACGCGTGCTTTCAGATGGAATTTACGCCGGCAAGGATAGGCGATGAAATAGTCGCCGTTTGGATAACGATTCCCATAAGATTTGAGAAACTATAGTTATTCAAAAACCTTTTTTTCGATAATCTGCAGACGCTTCCTGCAAAATCTTTCTTTCTTGCGGTGAAAGCGATTGTATTCCGTAATCGTTTATTTTATCCAAAATTCTATCGACTTCTTCGGCGCGGCAACGCTTTCCGGTTTGTTCATTCTCAATTTTATACCGATTACGTTTAGTCGAAATATTATTAAAAAATGCGGAAATTCCTCTTATCGCCAAATCAAATTTATCTTCGATTTTAATCCATATAAACCCTGCGACAATTCCGCCGAGGTGCGTTATGTGCGAAACGTTTCCCGCACTTCTTGCCGTACCGAAAATTGAAATGACCGCATAAATTATTACCGCCGTTCTCACTTTCATAGGAATAACAAAGAAAAAAAGCAATTGACGGTCGGGAAAATAATACGCATATACTACAAGCAGCGCCATTAGCGCGCCCGAAGCGCCGATTATGTTTACGGGGAAATTAAAAAATACCGCCAAAAGAGAAAACGCGCCCGCAAACAACGCCGAAAATAAATAAAATTCAAAGAATCTGCGGTAACCCCAAACATACTCTATTTCTTTCCCAAACATCCAAAGAATAAGCATATTAAAAACAATATGGAAAAACGAACGCGGATCGTGCAGAAAAGCATAAGAAATTAAACGCCAAACCTCTTTGTCAAAAATCACCGCTTCCGGCGACAACCCGCCGTACGCTACCAAATAATTTCCTATTTGCGGCATCAAAAAAACAACGGTTTGAATAGCGACCGTAATCGTAATAATAAAATTTATAGAGCTGAAATTTCCCGTTTGCTTGTCTGTAAAAATATTACTCACTTATTTCTCCTATTTTTTTAAGGGAAAATATTAATATGGTTTTACCGTTGTTTTCCGGTCTTTTGGCGACTGTAAGAGCCGCTTCAAGAACAAAACCGGACGAAATAGCGAAAAGTATAGGGATCCTATCTTGCCGATAGAATCCCTATAAAATTAAAACCTTGCGACAAATTCAAGACCGAAATTTATATAATTATAACCGCCGATTTTATCCGTGCTTTTTATAGATTCGTAAGTCGCTTTCAATTTATCGCTTCTAAACGCCAATTGGACCGCAGGACCAAACGCAATGTTATCATTAATGAGGAAATGCCATCCGAAATACAAATCGTTGCATACGAAAGATTCTTTGTATGTACCATATACTCCTTCATCTAATTTCACATTACCCGTTCCCAAACTGTAGTTAAACGCCAACTCGTTAATCCCCAAAGTAAGCGACGGAGCCGCCTTTACAAGAAAACCAAAAGACTTTATATCATCTCCCCAAGTATCATAATTCACAACATACGATTTGCCCAATCTTATATTTCCCAAAGCCACGCCTACGTTAAAATTAAACTTATCGTTAAACGCGAAATCAATATCCGTTCCGTAAGCCAATAAAACCGACGCTTTATTTTTCCTATTAGAATAATCATAATAAGTTCCCCAGAAAGAACGGGTCTGAAATACCGGAGAAAGCGTAACTTTTTCGCCCAAACCTATATCGGCGTCTAAAATGAAACGAAATTCGTTATGATTATAATAATAATATTCTATGTCCACCGGAACGCCGTCTTCATAAACTATATAATAGGCGTCCCCAAGCGCATTCGCAGGACTAACCAAAGCGGTTGTCAAGTTAAGAGAAAATTTGTCGGAAAAATCAAAGCCGAATTTAAGCCCCGCCTGCGAACTGTTATATTCACAATCCCAGTTCCAAAAAGAAGTCCACAAACCGTATCCGCCGCCTACGTCATATAAGTCCTCCACATCAAAATCTGATGCGGAAAACATGGATTCAAACCCGGCGACCAAGTCAAGAACCGTATTGCCTTTCGTTTCAAGAAGTCCGCCGTAAAACTTAAATAACGAGCCCGGTTTCCATGTAATATACGCGTTGGGAAGAGTCGGAATATACCCTTTCGCGTTTCCGTCCTTAAACGCAAGATTATCGTTTCCGTAACCCCCCGGATTGCTCAAACGAAAATCTACCGAGAGATTATCGCCGAAATCCAAACCTAAGCGGGTATTCCAAGCATACTGAATATTGAAAGTGTTGCTTTTATAGTCCACTTTTACGTTTTTATTAGGACCGTAATAGTCGTCATCATAATAACTGCCGGTATAGTAATAATCATTATCAAAATGAAACCCGGGATTTAAGAAAAAATCTCCCGAAAATCTCAATTTTACCCGAGACTTTTTTTCCGCCCCCCCCCACCGACGACGAATACGAAGAACCGCCGTAAGAACTTGAATAATTTTGACTTTCCGTCGTTTCCTCATCCTGTGCGAACTGTGCAAAAACAACCGCGGACATAATTGCCGCTAAGAACGCAATTTTTGAATACTTCATTTTAAACCCTTTCCTTTTTATTATTTATTTATCACTCAACGCTACGACGCCGGGAAGTTCTTTTCCTTCCAAGAATTCCAAACTCGCTCCGCCGCCGGTTGACACATGCGAGACCTTACTTTCAAGCCCCGCTTTTTCAATAGCCGAAACCGAATCGCCTCCTCCTATAATCGTTACGGCGCCTTTAGCCGTCGCTTCCGCAAGAGCGTTAGCAACCGCAAACGTTCCCTTTGCCGTTTCGGGAATTTCAAACACGCCCATAGGCCCGTTCCAAACGACCGTTTTTGCAGATTTCACTATATTTGCAAATTTCTCCTGCGTCTTAGGACCTATATCGCAACCTTCATGACCTGCAGGAATTTTATCGAAATCTACAATATATTCACCTTCAATTCTTCTTTCTTCAAAATGAAGTTTTTTTGTCGCCAGTATATCTATCGGAAGCACGATTTTATTACCCGCTTTCGACAGAATGTCTTTAGCCAAATCAATCTTATCGTTTTCACATAAGGAATCGCCGATTTCGTATCCTTGCGCCTTAAAAAACGTGTATGCCATTCCGCCGCCGATAATGAGCGTATCGACTTTAGGGAGCAGTGAATTTATTACGTCGATTTTTCCGGATATTTTAGCCCCCCCGATAATCGCTACAAACGGACGCGTCGGGTTTTCAACCGCTTCGCCCAAAAATTTCAATTCTTTTCTAAGCAGATACCCGCTGGCTCTTTTTAACTTTACGCCGACCATAGAAGCGTGTGCGCGGTGCGCGGTTCCAAACGCGTCGTTGATAAACACGTCGCCGTGCCTTGAAAGCGAATTGCAAAATTCCTCAATATCTTCCTTGCTTGCGACGATTTTTGAACCGTCGGCGTTTTTAATTTTTCCTTCTTCTTCGATATGAAAACGCAAATTTTCCAAAAGAATAACATCGCCCGGTTTTGCCGCGGCGGTTTTTCCTTCTGCGTCCGCGCCGACGCAATCGCCGACAAACTGAACTTTTTTGCCCAAAAGTTCTTCCAATCTTTTGGCGACCGGCGCAAGAGTATATTTTTGATTTACCTGTCCGTTTGGTCTTCCCAAATGGCTCATAAGAATTACAGACGCGCCTTTTTCTAAAGCGTACTTTATTGTCGGAAGAGCCGCGACGATTCTCTTGTCGGATTCAACGACTCCGTTTTTAACCGGGACGTTAAAATCGACGCGAATTAAAGCCCGTTTACCGTTCAAATCCAAGTCTTCAATAAACAATTTAGCCACAAGAAATTTCCTTTCTAAAAAAGTTCACATTATAATTCATCATTCTTCCTTATATTCGCCGTTTAATATAATATATACAGTTAAGTCTTGTCAAGTCTGAAAAGAAGTCTATTTCAATACACTTGCTTTTTTTCTACGGCATAAACTATTTTCATCAAAATAAATAAAACTCAGGAGTTTATTATGAAAGTTCGATACGACGCCGGCGAGGTGATAACGGCAATGATTACGCCGTTCAAAGAAGATTTTAGCGTGGATTTCAAGTCGCTTGAAAACTTGGTTCACCATCTTATTACAAACGGTACAGATATGATTTTGGTTAACGGAACTACGGGTGAAAGTCCTACCCTTACGCACGAGGAAGAATTGGATATTCTAAAATGCGTCCGTTCGGCTGCGGGAAGCAAAATAAAAATTATGATGGGCGCCGGTTCAAATTCGACCCATACCGCGGTCGAAGTCGTAGAGCGCACGGAACAAATAGGCGCGGACGCGATTTTGTCGGTAGTGCCGTACTACAACAAGCCGAACCAAAAAGGAATTTTCGAGCATTTTTCAGCGATTGCGAAAGCGACGACGCTTCCGGTTATGCTTTATAACATTCCTGGACGAACCGGAGTTATGATGAATCCTACCACCATAGCCGATTTGGCGCGGGCGCACAAAAATATTTTTGCGGTAAAACAAAGCGCACCCGATATTGATTTGGTAACGGAAATCGCTTACGATACGCCGGAAGATTTTACGATTTATTCGGGCGACGATTCGATGACTTTACCGATTTTGGCGGTCGGCGGAATGGGTGTCGTAAGCGTCGCGTCACATTTGGTCGGCGCAGAAATTAAAAATATGATAGCCGCGTTCAAAGCTGGAAACAATCAGTTGGCAAAAGAAATTCATTTCAAAAATTATGACTTTTTTGCAGGAATATTTACTCACCCAAATCCAATTCCTATAAAAGCGCTGCTAAAAGACGAGAAAATTATCGCGTGCGACGAAGTTCGTCCGCCGTTGTTCAAACTGACACAAGACGAAATTTCAAAATTGAAAATCGCGATTTCCGACGGCGTCGTATCTTAACGGAATTTTATCCGAAAACTTTCAATTTTCAAAAATACGCCTTCAAGCGGGCCGTTTATCAGTTTTTTGACGAAAGACGGTTTAAGACCGAACGCCTTTTTAAGCGAAGGATCGCCGATATAAATAAACGCCGAAGTTCCGTCTGCGCGTTTTTTCAAGAAATTACCGAAATCTTTGTATAATTGCGCCGCTTCCTGCGTTTCACCCAAACGTACCCCGTAAGGCGGATTCATAACGATTACGCCGTTCTCAAAGCTCTCTTTTTCATTGAAATTCATCGTCCGAAGCGAAATTTTTTGACCGCTTGGAAGCATCGCCAAATTTTTTTGCGTTACGCGAATCGCGTCGTCGTCTTTGTCGCTGCCGAAAATTAAATTTTTGGGCAGTTCGATAATTTTTGAGTTTTCTTCCGCCTTAATTTTCTCCCAAATTCCATCGTCAAAGTCGGGTAAATTTTCAAATCCGAATTTTTTTCGCAAAAATTGAGCGGGGATATTGCAGTAAAGCATAAGAATTTCCGCCAAAATCGTTCCGCTTCCGCACATCGGGTCCCAAATAGGCGTTTTTTTATCCCAATTCGCCAAATTCACCATCGCCGCCGCAAGCGTTTCCTGCATCGGCGCAAGCACGGACGAAACTCTATAACCGCGCTTGTGAAGCGCAGCGCCAGAAGTGTCTATGCTTACGGTAGCACGATTTCTATAAATACGCAAATGAAACCTGACATCGGGATTTTCCACATCGACATTCGGACGACGTTTGTATTTTGCGTTAAACCAATCGGCGATTCCGTCTTTAAGACATTGAGACGCATAAAGCGAATGCGTAATATTACTGTCTGCGACCGAGGCGTTTATCGCAAACGTCCGGTTAATTTTCAACAGTTTGTCCCATTCGACATTCAGCGCGGTTTTCGTCAAATATTTTACGCTGTGGCAGTCGAAAGTCAAAATCGGAGCCAAAATCCGCACGCACAGCCGCGAACAGTAATTTATGCGGTATAAAGTTTCCTTATCCGCTTCAAACGAAACTCCGCGAAAACTTGGAACCACATTCGCCGCGCCTAAATCCTGCAATTCTTTTGTGCAGATTTCTTCCGTTTCACCCGCCGCCTGAGCGTAAAATTTATTGTATTTTTGATATTCAAACATATTTTTGCACTTCAACTTTCATTCATATCTTAACGCTTCGATAGGATCGGATTTACTCGCTTGAAACGCGGGGTACCAGCCAAAAAACACGCCGGTCGCCACGCATACCGCAAAACTTATAATAATCGACGACGGCATAATAACGACCGTCCAGCCAAACGCTTTATTCAATATAAGCGACGCGCTGACTCCGAAAATCATTCCGATAAGTCCGCCGGTCAAACTTATCATTATCGCTTCTATCAAAAATTGCCACAAAATATCACGGTCTTTTGCGCCGACCGCCATTCTCAGACCGATTTCCCGCGTCCTTTCGGTTACGGACACAAACATAATGTTCATAATTCCTATTCCGCCTACAAGCAACGAAATCGCCGCGACAGCCGTCAAAAGCGCCGTAAGAACCGTGCTTGTGGATTCCATCATATTTGAAATTTCTTGCTGTGAGCGGATTGTAAAGTCGTCGGGAACGCCGTCGCGCAGTTTCCTTTGGACGCGCAAAACATCCTTTACTTCGGCAATCGCTTTCTGCGTAAGAGATTCGTCGATAACTGATGCGTAAATTTGATTAATTGTTTGTCTGGCGGGACCGTACACTATTCTTTTTCGAACGGTGTTAAAAGGCGCCAAAATCATATCGTCCGTATCCATACCCGAACTGTTTTGTCCTTTGGATTTTATCGTTCCGATTATTACAAACGGCGTTTGATTGAATCGTATAGATTGTCCGACAGGGTCCATGTCTCCGAATAAATTACCGACTATCGTTTGTCCGATTAAGCAAACTTTAGCGCCCGTAGAAGATTCCGACTGCGTAAACATTCGTCCGTCTTCTACTTCCAACTTGCGAATTTTCATATAAGGCGGCTCGACTCCGTACATGGAAGTAGTCCTGCTTTCCGCCTGAAACTTTACGGTTCCGCCTGCGGAAATTATCGGAGAAATATCGGAAAGCATCGTAGAATTTGATACAATCGCATGCAAATCTTTGTCGTAAAATCTAACTCTTGCGGCAGACCTTGCAGGACCTCGCAAATCCGACCCTGGCATAATAAACAACATATTAGCCCCAGCCGCCGCAATGCTGTCGCGAATGCTTTTTTTTGTTCCCGCACCTACCGCAAGCATAGCGATAACCGCCGCCACGCCGATAATTATTCCAAGCATCGTCAAAACGGTTCTGAAACCGTTGCGAAGAATAGCCTTAAATGCGAGAGTGATAAGCCGTCCTAAACTCATAGCGTTTCCCGTTTAATTACGGTATATAAGATATTTTGTACGGCGCGTATGTTTCAAAAATATGGAATTAAATAACTTATTAACAAAACAATCTTTCAATAAACTTTCATTTTACTGTCGTTTATTTCCATCACGCCGCTTTTTAATTTCAGTATTCCGACGCCGAGTTTTCTGGCGGCGTCTTCCGCTTGTTTATCAAAATTCAACCCTGCTACCGCATTTACCGTCTTACCCCCAACTTCGTCGAATAATTATAAGTCTTCTCGCTCGCACCTTTGGCTTCGACAATTATCAAATACGTTCCGTTCGCCGCATTTCCGCCTGCGTTATTCGTTAAATCCCACAAAATCTCTTTATCTTTCCAACTCTTCGTTTCAAATACGACATTCCCCGTATTATCATAAACGACAAGGTTTGTTTGCGTTTGCTCCGGCGTTTTATTCCTGTAACGCTAAAGAAGACGAATCAAAGGCGACGCGGAAGCCCAAATCGCCGTTGCCGGAGGACGGCGTAGCGTAGCTGCGAATGGCAACACGGCAAATCTGCGAATAGTTGTACCAACCGCCGCCGCGAATAACGCGGTCAGAGCCAGATGATGGTCCTACTGGGTCGGTTATTAAACCTGTGGAATAACTTCCATACCAATCACTGCACCACTCCCATACGTTACCGCTCATATCGTATATGCCAAGTTCGTTAGCCTTCTTTTGACCGACCGGTTGTGCGCCATAACCGGAGTTACTCGAATTTTGACTCGGAATATTATCCCAATACCAACCCGCTTCACTCAAATTATCGCTTCCGCTGAAAATATAGCCTTTACTCTTATTACCGCCGCGTGCGGCAAACTC